>URYB01000051.1 GCA_900552085.1 uncultured Lachnobacterium sp. | reverse complement strand
CCAGTGGAAAATTTCATGAAAATATCAAAATTCTGTCTAAAACCACCGCAAATCAGGAGTACCCACGCAGAGCAAGAAAACAACAACTTTGAAGGGCCTCCGACAACCAAGTATTATGTGAAAGGAACTGCATTCTATGGTGCAAACGAAAGAAATTATGACCCTTGCCGTAGAAATCGGTGACATCATGCTGCGAAGCGGCGCCGAACTCTACCGCGTGGAAGACTCTCTCATACGAATACTCGAAGCATACGGCATTGAAGACTTTGACGTGTATGTTCTCTCGAACGGTATCTTTGCCAGCGCCAACGAAAGCCGCGACGATGCCTGCAGTATGATCCGGCATGTCCCTCTCTCTGGTGTAAATCTCAGTAAAGTAGCCGCTTTAAATCAGCTGACAAGAGACATCTGCGATCACACCTGTTCCATCGCTGAAGCAAATGTCCGGCTGGCAGAATGCAAAAAGCTTCCACCTTATCCGAAACCTCTGCTTATCGGCGGATGCGCGATTGCCTGTGGATGCCTCTGTTATCTCTTTGGTGGTACCCATGTGCTCGACATGCTTTTTGCCACGATCATCGGTGGACTGGAGGAAACGTTTCTCCTTGCGTGCCAGAAGCACCGCATTACGCGTTTTCTCACTACTATTTATGCAAGTATTCTTGTGGCAGTACTGACCATTCTTGTTTTTATGACCGGACTTCCGATTCATTATGACAAGATCATTATCGGTGACATCATGCCGCTCGTTCCGGGAATTGTTTTTACGACTTCGATCCGCGATTTTTATAACAGTGATTATCTGTCCGGAACGATTCATCTCATCGACGCATTGCTCACAGCGCTGAGTATTGCCGTAGGTGTGGGGCTTCCTATTATTCTGTTCCGCTACATGGGAGGAGGTTTTCCTTTATGACATATGTGATTCAATTTGTGTTCGCTATGATTGCGACGATTGCTTTTGCGCTTTTGTTCTGCGCACCGAAAAAAGAACTTGTTTTCTGTGGATTATCCGGTGCTCTCGGCTGGATCGTATATTATATTCTTTTTCAGCTAAATGGAAATGTGGTACTCGCCTCTTTGGTTGCCACTTTTATTCTGACCGTTTTTTCAAGAACCATGGCCGTCGTGCGGCGCAATCCTGCCACGGTATATTTATTATGTGGAATTTTCCCTTTGGTACCCGGCGCCGGCATTTATTATACTGCGTACTATCTGATCACAAAAGAAAGCGCGCTTTTTTCCGCAAAGGGACTTGAAACATTTGAAATTGCTCTGGCGATTGTATTTGGAATTATTTTTGGATTTGCAATTCCGGAAGCGCTTTTTCACCGCTCCCGGAATCAGAAATAGAAATCTTATTGGATTGCATCAAGTGCATTGGAAATATCCGCAATTATTTGCAATAAAAGGATTTTTCTGTACAGTAAAAAGACTGTAGAAACCAAATCGTTCCTACAGTCTTTTTCATATCATTATTTGTTTTCTTCTGAAGTCTCACTCTGGAGTCTTTGTTCTTCCTCCATCTTTGCCTTTTCCTCAAGAATTGCCGTATTCAGCTGAAGCATCTTCGCATCCAGATTCGATACGATTTCTGCACATTCCCTCAAATCACGACTGATATAATCCGGCGCATTTCCCTCGAATTTGTAATAAATTTTATGTTCAAGGCTTGCCCAGAAATCCATGGCAATAGTCCGGATCTGAATTTCCACCATCGTATCTACTACGCGATCCGATAAAAAGATCGGCAACGATACCTGCATGTGAAAACTTTTGTATCCGCTGGCCTTCGGATGCTTGATGTAATCCTTGATCGATACAACAGTCAGGTCATTCTGCTTTCCGATCATCTCCGCCAGCCGGTAGATATCCGAAGTAAATGAACATACGATGCGGATTCCCGCAATATCTTTGATGTACTTAACCATATTCTCGATTGTAACTTCATAATTGTCACGTTTGAGTTTTTTAACGATACTCTCTGGTGTCTTAATACGCTTCTTAATGTATTCTATTGGATTATACTTATGTATGTGTACAAACTCATCGTTGAGAATATCCAGCTTCGTGCCAACTTCCTTCAACGCGGAATTGTACAAAAACATGGCAGTCTCCCAACTGTCGATGTCTTCATTCAAAATCTGTGTTGTATCCATATGTACCCTCCATTCTTATCTATTATACCATATTTTCCGTATAAAATAAGCAATGACTGGCATATTTTAGAAAATCTTAAGTTTCTGGACAGGCCGTCTAATCTTCCTCCAACACCTGCATTTCCATATAGTCAAAATCAATTTCTTCCACAAAATTATCTTTTCCAAAACGGGTCTTCGACCGCCTCTGAAATTCCTTGACATTGGCATCTAACCAGATTGGTTTTCCAAGATCAAACCGAAGGCATGCCTCTTCCAAAGCACGAAAAATTTTGTGGGTGCGTGTATCGTCATCTTCTATCTCAATGGTTTCGGACTTGACAAGCCTCGTGTCTGTCCACAATTTGAACCAGATCTTCATTCCTTCTTCCTCCTCTGGCGATTGCACTCATACATCAAAAGCGTTGCAGAAATGGCCGCATTTAAAGATTCCACTTTTCCCTCCATCGGAATGCGGATATAAGTATCTGCGCAATCTGCAATTTCTTTACTCAGACCGTTTCCTTCGTTGCCGATCAGAAAACCACATGCTTTTGTGTAATCAAAGGCATCGTACATTGTAGTTCCTTTCAAGTGCGCGGCATACAAATGTACGCCCTTTCCCTGTAACATAGCAAGTGTCTCTTCAAGGTTATCTGTAATATAGTAAGGCAGGCGGTAAATACTTCCCATCGTAGAACGAATCGTCTTCGGATTAAACAGATCCACCGTGGTACGATTCATAATAATCCCAGTGATTCCTGCCCCCTCCCCGGTTCGCACCATCGTTCCAAGATTGCCCGGGTCCTGAATACTCTCCAGAATCAGTAAATGTGTCTTTTCCCCACAAAGCATGTCGGAAAGTTCATATGTCGGGATCTTAACAACCGCAAGAATCCCCTGTGGTGTCTGCGTATCGGAAACACTCCGAAAAACAGCATCTGCAACGACTTCATACGTATACTCCTGCAAAAGTTTTTTATGTTCTTCCTCCTGCAGAAAACTTTCGGAAACATAAACACTTATCAACCACTCTTTCGGAGCTTCTAAGAACATTTTAATGCCTTCCACGACAAAAGCATTCTGCTTTTTGCGCTCCCTGGATTTTTTTATCAGAGCAGTGAGATTTTTCATCTGCTGATTGGATGTACTTGTGATCATACGTGGGTCCCTCCTTTTAAGGAGCAGATGCCATAAAAATACGACGCTTTCATCGTCGTGGCATCTGCGTAGGTCATAAGGTATCCTCCCACTCATGTGGGTCCCTCCTTATGACATGAAAAAGGGGGCAGTCGGAAACCCGACTGCCCCGAATCGACAAATGATTAAACCAGAGATTTAGAAATCTGATACATATACTCGTCAACACCCTTTTTCATTGCAAGTGCTTCGTCGATATCGAAATCAACAAATGCGCCGCCCTTGTGTGCGATTACACGGTTGCTCTTGCCCTCACAAAGAAGATCAACTGCCATAGCACCCATAGTTGTTGCATATACACGATCCTTACATGTTGGGCTTCCACCACGCTGCATATGTCCAAGAATGGTAGCACGGGTCTCAATACCTGTAGCTTCCTCAATTCTCTTTGCCATGCTCTGTGAATGTCCGATTCCCTCAGCATTGATGATGATGTAATGCTGCTTTCCATTCTTACGTGCATTGACAACCTGATCGATCAGGCGCTGCTCATCATAATCATATTTCTCAGGAAGTAATACTTCCTCAGCTCCATTTGCAAGACCACACCATAATGCGATATGTCCTGCGCCACGTCCCATAACCTCGATGATGGAACATCTCTCATGGGAAGTAGATGTATCACGAACCTTGTCAATTGCTTCCATAGCAGTATTGACAGCGGTATCAAATCCAATTGTATAATCTGTACATGCAATATCCAGATCGATTGTTCCCGGAACACCGATTGTGTTAATTCCAAGTGCAGCTAACTTCTGTGCTCCCTGGAAAGAACCGTCTCCACCGATAACAACGATTGCGTCGATGCCATGCTTCTTACAAATATCAGCACCTTTCTGCTGACCTTCCGGAGTAACGAACTCCATGCAGCGGGCTGTCTGTAAAATTGTACCACCACGTGAGATTGTATCGGATACGCTCTTGGAATCCATGTCAATAATCTCTTCGTTCAGAAGTCCTGCATAGCCTCTCTTAATTCCTTTTACTTTTTTTCCTTTGGAAAGAGCCTGTCTTACTACAGCACGAATTGCTGCATTCATTCCTGGTGCATCTCCACCACTGGTAAGAACACCAATTGTGTTTATCTCTTTTGCCATCGTTACATCCTCCATATATTAAATAATAATCAATTCCCTTAATCTGTTTTATTTTATACTTATTAGGCGCGGTTTTCAATGCTTTTTTCAATAACTTTTACATTTTTTTCGCCAAGAAAATTCGTCAAAGTGGTCAAAAGCTCTGAATTTGCGCAAACGGTAAGGTTTCTGCCGAGTTTTTTTACAGCTTTCGGATTTGCCACATAAATGACAACCTCATCGTTTCCATCGGAATCGTGAAGTTTTGCCATCAGCTCCTGCTCCTGTGCCAGATACTCCTCTTTTGTCGGGAATTGCAGCCAGACTTCTCTTTGTGTATCGTCAAACGGAATGATGCGCTCACAGATAATTTTACCATTCTGCTCATCCTCTACCGTTGCATGTCCGACAACAAAAACCTTCGCGTCTTCATTCAAAAAGCGACTGTATCTCTCATAGTCCTTCGGGAATATGATAACCTCCACATTTCCGGTCAGATCCTCCAACGTAATGAATGCCATCGCCTTATTATTTCTGGTAAATTTCACAGTCTTTGCCGTGATGATTCCACCGACGATCACATGTGCATTGTCCTGCACTTTGACAGCCCCGGTCTCTTCCTCACGGATGAAATCCAGCGCATTTGCAGTGACACTTTTTTTCATCTTATCCATGTACTCTTCGAGCGGGTGTCCACTGAGATAAATGCCGAGCACTTCTTTTTCAAACCCCAGAAGCATCTCTTTGTCGAACTCACCCACATTCGGGTACTGTACTTCGTAATCCTTTTTATCTTCCTCGGAGACCAGATCAAACAGGCTCATCTGCCCGGACATCGTATTTTTCTTCTGATGTACCACCTGATCAACGATTGACGCATAGACCATGGTCATCTGCCTTCTCGTCCCATCGAGACTGTCACACGCCCCCGCCTTGATCAGATTCTCAATAGCACGCTTGTTGACATCCCGCTCCGCGGTGCGCTCGATGAAATCCTGCAATGTACGGTACGGTCCTCCAATCTTACGTTCTTCGATAATTTTGTCAATGACCGGACGTCCCAAAGCCTTGATGGCGTAGAGACCGTAGCGGACATTTTCTCCTTCTGCAGTAAATTCGCCATGTCCGACATTGATATCCGGTGGCAGTACCTGGATTCCCATATCCTTGCAGTGGAACAGATACTCTGCGGCTTTTGCTGAGTTATCAATGACAGATGTCATAAGGGCTGCCATAAATTCTACCGGATAATAATATTTTAACCATGCCGTCTGTACGGAAATGACCGCATAAGCTGCCGCATGTGACTTATTGAACGCATACTTGGCGAAGTCTACCATAGAGTCGTAAATACTGTTTGCAGCCTTTTCATCAATGCCATTTGCCACGCATCCCTTAATGCCACGCGTTTCATCTCCATACACAAAGCTCTGCCGCTCGGCGTCAATGGCATACTGCTTTTTCTTACTCATGGCACGGCGGATATTATCAGCCTGCCCCATCGTATAGCCGGCAAGTTTCTGCACGATCTGCATCACCTGCTCCTGATAGACGATACATCCGTAGGTCGGTTCAAGGATCGACTCCAGTTCCGGTGTCACATAGGAAATCGTGTCCTTATTATTCTTTCCTTTGATATAGTTTGGAATAAAATCCATCGGGCCCGGCCGGTACAAAGAAATTCCGGCTACAATGTCCTCGAAATTCTGTGGTTTTAATTCCTTCATGAAGTTCTGCATTCCCGCAGACTCCAGCTGGAACACGCCCTGGGTCTTTCCGGAACCGATGAAATCCAGTACTTCTTTATCATTCAGATCAATGTGATCGATATCAATCTCAATGCCTTTGGATGCTTTGACATTCTTTACCGCATCTTTGAGCACCGTCAGGGTTCGAAGGCCCAGGAAATCCATCTTCAAAAGTCCCAGTTCCTCTAACTGCACCATATTATACTCTGCTGTCGGGCTGCCGTCGCTCGCTCTGCCAAGCGGCACATAATCACTGGCAACGCCCGGATAGATCACGACGCCCGCCGCATGCACCGAAGTATGGTTCGGCAATCCTTCCAGACGCTTTGCCATATCAATGAGCTCATGCATCCGCGCATCTCCCTCATAAACACTGCGAAACTCCGGATTTACCTGAAGTGCCCGATCGATCGTCATATTCAGTTCCATCGGCACCATCTTTGCCAGCCGGTCCATCTCTGCATATGGGAAATCAAGCGCTTTTCCGACCGCTTTGATGACACCTCTCGCCGCCATGGTACCGAATGTCACAATCTGCGTCACAGAATCCTGACCATATTTTTCCGCTACATATTCGATGACGCGGGAACGCTCCGCATACTCGAAATCCACGTCAATATCCGGCATGGATACACGCTCCGGATTCAGGAAACGCTCAAACAGAAGATTGTAACGTACCGGATCGATATTCGTGATTCCTGTACAGTAACATACACGGCTTCCGGCACCGGAACCTCGTCCCGGACCTACCCAGCAGTCATGTGTCTTCGCCCAGTTGATATAATCCCAAACAATAAGGATATATTCTACAAAGCCCATGGTCTCTATAATACCAAGCTCATATTCCATATCCTTATAGATGGCGTCGCACTGTTCTTTGGTATAGGCTGCATTGTTCGTATATTTTTCTGCAAAGCCCTTGTCACACAACGCCCGCAAAAACTCACTGGCTGATGCATAGCCTTCCGGCACTTCATATTTTGGGATCTTATAATTGCCAAACTCTAAAGTAACCTGACAGCGGTCTGCAATCTTCTGGGTATTGTCTACTGCCTCCTGTGCATATGAGAAAAGTGCCCGCATCTGTTCCTCGCTTTTTACAAAGAACTGACCGCCCTCGTAGCGCATACGGTCCTCATCCGTAATTTTCTTTCCGGTCTGGATACAAAGCAGGACATCGTGTGCCTCCACATCCTCTTCGTATGTGTAATGCACATCGTTTGTACACACAAGACCAATTCCAAGTTCCTGGCTCATCCGAAGCAGCTGCTGATTGACAAGCTTCTGGTCTGAGATTCCGTGATCCTGCAACTCAAGGAAAAAATTATCCTTTCCAAAACAGTTCACATACTTTTGCGCGATCTCCTTTGCCTCTTCATAAAAACCGCGGACGATATAACGCGGGATTTCTCCGGCAAGACAGGCAGACAAACAGATCAGTCCCTCATGATACTTTTCAAGAGTCTCAAAATCTACCCTTGGGCGGTAATAATATCCCTCTGTAAAACCGACGGAAACGATCTTCATAAGGTTCGCATACCCCTTGTTGTTTTCCGCAAGGAGAATCAAATGATAATATCGGTCCTCTCCATGGCTGGTCTCCCGGTCAAAACGGGAATTTGGAGCCACATAAACTTCACAGCCGATTACCGGATTAATGCCTGCGGCCTTGGCCGTCTTATAGAATTCCACCACGCCGTACATCACACCGTGGTCCGTGATTGCCGCACTGTTCATCCCCAGTTCTTTCACCCGGGCTACATATTCTTTTATTTTGTTGGAACCATCTAAAAGGGAATATTCCGTATGGGTATGAAGATGTGCAAATGCCATGAAACTGCTTCCTTTCTCTCTTAAAAACGCTGTCTCCATTATACGTTTAACGCCCCAAAAAGGCAAGCTTTCCAAACTAAATACCTAAGCCCAATCCCCATGCGATCAGTGCCAGCAAAAGTAGATGCAGCGGATAGAAGGCATAAAAGAAATACTTGTGCTGTTTTCCTCTTGTTCCATTATATAAATGCAGCGGAACCAGCATGAGTAATGCCAGAAGTTCTAACGAACCAGACAGCATACCAAGTGAAATAACAGCAAATGCAAATCCCAGTTCCCGGTTTTTCCTTAATAAATACATGATATAAATCGCGATCACACCACTTGCTCCGTAATCACAGGAAAACACATAGGAGGCAAGTGCACATCCCACGATTCCAATCACTACAAGCAAAATAATCCGTCCGATTTCACTTGTCATTTTGTCTGAGGAAAAATGTTCCATCACCCAGTCTGCCGCCATAATTACCAAAAGTCCGAGAAACAGTGTAAAAAACACATTGTTATAAGACAATTCCAGCACGCTCTGATTGAGTGCCATATCAAACGGCACTTCCGAGATCAAAGCAAACACAAACAGGCGGAATGCATACTTTCTGCGACTGTGTGTATAATGAAATCCCTCAACAAGCAAAAAACAATAGATTGGAAATGCCATGCGACCGATTCCACGCAACAACAGATCCAGCCGGTACCACTGTTCCAAGTTATCCACGGTGACCGGCGCCCAGGAAGGCATCTGTTCCAGAATACGTTCCAGAATCGTGGCTGCTGAATGGTCAATGAACATCGTAATTACTGCGATCATTTTAAGCCAGTAGCCGGAGATTCCACGTTCTCCGGCTACTGACTGATTGTTCATCACATTATTTTCCATTTTAGAATCCTGACATATTTACAGTGATCTTATCCAATTTCCAAATATCATCTACATATTCCTGAATGGTTCTGTCTGATGAGAATTTTCCTACATGTGCAACATTTAAGATTGCTGATTTTGCCCATGCGCTCTTGTTCTGGTAATATGCAGAAATCTTCTTCTGTGCATTTGCGTATGCACGGAAGTCAGCAAGAATAAAGTAACGATCTGCCACCTGTCCCTGCTGTGGATTTAACAGCGCATTGTAAAGTTCACGGAACAACTCACGATCATTCTGTGAGTAGGTTCCATCTACAAGCTGGTTGAGTACCTGGCGGATTTCCGGATCATTATTGTAAATATCTACCGGATTGTAATCTCTGTTGTTCTCATGCGCAATGACCTCATCTGCGCTCATACCAAAGATAAATATATTGTCTGCGCCAACTTCCTCGTACATCTCAACATTGGCGCCATCCATGGTTCCGATTGTAATTGCGCCATTTAACATGAACTTCATATTACCGGTTCCGGATGCTTCCTTACTTGCAGTAGAAATCTGCTCACTGACATCAGCTGCAGCAAAGATCCACTCTGCGATAGATACACGATAATCCTCAATAAATACAACCTTGATCTTGCCATTGATGGATGGATCGTTGTTGATCACATAAGCAACGGAATTGATCAGCTTGATTGTCTTTTTCGCTGTACGATATCCTGCGGCTGCCTTTGCACCAAAAATGAATGTTCTTGGATAGAAATCCATATCTGGATTTGCTTTCAGCTGATTGTACAGATACATAACATGTAAAATGTTCATCAACTGTCTCTTGTACTCATGCAGGCGCTTTACCTGTACATCGAAAATAGAATTTGGATCTACATCGATACCATTGTGCTCTTTAATGTATTTTGCAAGACGCACTTTGTTCTGATGCTTGATTTCCATAAACTCTTCCTGTGCCTTTGGATCTTTTGCCAGAGGAGTCAGTCCGGAAACCTTTGACAGATCTGTCACCCACTCTTTTCCAACATGCTTGGTTACCCAGTCAGAAAGCAATGGGTTTGCATGTGCAAGGAAACGTCTCTGTGTAATACCGTTTGTCTTGTTATTGAACTTCTCCGGGAACATCTCATAGAAGTCACGAAGTTCCTGTTTCTCGAGAATTTCTGTATGAAGTCTTGCTACACCATTGACAGAGTAACCTGCAACGATTGCCATATTTGCCATCTTTACCTGTCCATCATAGAGGATTGCCATCTTGCGGATTTTCTCCTCATTTCCCGGATAGCGGTTCTGGATCTCAAGTACAAAACGACGGTTGATTTCTTCTACGATCTGGTATACACGAGGAAGTAATCTCTGGAAAATATCGTTCGGCCACTTTTCAAGAGCCTCTGCCATAATCGTATGGTTGGTGTAAGCAACACAGTGTGTGGTAATATCCCATGCCTCATCCCAGAAAAGTTTCTCTTCGTCCACAAGAATACGCATCAACTCTGCGACTGCAACGGTTGGATGTGTATCATTCATCTGGAAAGTCACCTTGTTTGGCAGATCATGCAGATCACTGTGATGCTTTTTGAATCTTGCAAGGGCACGCTGAATACTTGCAGATACGAAGAAGTACTGCTGCTTTAAGCGAAGTTCCTTTCCTTTTACATGGTTGTCATTTGGATATAATACTTCAACAAGGTTGCGGGCAAGGTTCTCCTGCTCCACTGCCTGATCATAATCGCCGCGGTCAAAAGAATCGAGACTGAACTCTTCCTTCGGCTGTGCATCCCAGATTATCAGGGAATCTACTACATGATTGCCATATCCTACGATTGGCATATCATATGGTACTGCCAGTACAGACTGGTAATCTACCTGCTGGAAAGAAAGCTGACCATCCTCAGATGGAAGCTGCTCTACGTGTCCTCCGAACTTGATCTCGTAACAATACTCCGGTCTGCGCAATTCAAATGGATAACCATCCTTTAACCAGTTATCCGGTACTTCTACCTGGAATCCATCGATAATCTGCTGCTTGAACATACCATAACGATAGCGGATACCACATCCATAAGCGGCATAGCCAAGTGTTGCAAGGGAATCCATAAAGCAGGCTGCCAAACGTCCTAAACCACCATTACCAAGTGCCGGATCCGGTTCCTGATCCTCGATGACACTGATATCAAGACCGATTTCTTCTAATGCTTCCTTCACTTCTTTGTATGCACAAAGATTGATCAGGTTATTTCCCAAAGCACGGCCCATCAAAAACTCCATAGACATATAGTAAACGGTCTTTGGATCATCATGCTCGATAACCTGCTGGGTTGCCATCCACTCGTCCATGATAATGTCTTTTACTGCAAGCGAAACCGCCTGAAAAATTTCCTGCTGGCTTGCTTCTTTCAAAGTCTTACGATACATGGTCTTTACGTTTTCTGTAATTGCTTTGATAAATTCCTTTTTACTGAACACTTTATCTCTCATGTTTTCCTCCTCTATGATACTTTTACATTGTTTCCACATAAACTTTAAGAAAATTTCTCATTACAAAAAAAAGGGAGCGAAGCGATTTGCTTTGCCCCCATATATTCTATTGTTTTTCTACAGCAAGTGTTACTTTCTCGCCATTGATACTCCATTCTTTCTCGTATCCGGTCAATGTTCCTGCTGTAATCTTATCGGCAAGTACCTCGGAACGAATCTCATCTCCATACTTCTCGAAAATACCAGTTACCTTCTCATCTGCGGTATAAGATACTGCAATATGATCCATAACTTCGAATCCAGCCTCTTTTCTCATCGTCTGGATCTTACTGATCAATTCACGGACAAATCCTTCCTCGATCAGTTCCGGAGTTAATTTCGTATCCATAACAACGGTAACGTAATTATCGCCTTCCGTTACAAATCCTTCTGCCTGTGTCATGGTAATGAGCAAATCTTCTTCTAATAATACAACCTCATCACTCACACTGTCAAGTTTCAGACAACCGTTTGCTTTCAGTTCTGCCATCGCCTTGTTTCCATCCAGCTCTGCAAGTGCGGCCTGAATCTGTTTCAGATACTTGCCGTACTTTGGTCCTACGGTACGAAGCTGCGGTTTGAACTGATAATCTGTGTAGCTGCTCACATCATCGGTAAAGCTTACATTCTTCACATTCAGCTCGTCTGCAATGATGTCTACATAGAAATCACTCAGAACTTCCGGTGCTTTGACGTACATCTGACCGATTGGCTGACGGTTCTTGATGTTTGCACTGTTACGGCAGGCACGACCCATAACAACAATCTTGAGTACTTCATCCATTGCCTGCTCAAGATCCTTGTCGATCATCTTCTCATCCACCTTCGGGAAGTCACATAAATGAATACTTTCCGGTGCGGAAGAATCGATAGAGCATACCAGATTGCGGTA
>URYB01000050.1 GCA_900552085.1 uncultured Lachnobacterium sp. | reverse complement strand
TATGAATGATTGACCCAGAAAAAATTTTTTACAGGCATATACAATTTATTTAAAATATTTACGCTTCATAATGATTCGGTGATAGTGTAGGAAGGGGAAGTCAAAGTATGTGGATTTTATTCGCATTTGGTTCTGCTTTGTTTGCCGGACTTACGTCGATACTGGCAAAATGCGGTATTCGCAAAACAGACTCGAACGTAGCGACGGCTATTCGTACAGTGATTGTACTGATTTTTTCCTGGATCATGGTGTTTGTTGTAGGAGCACAGAGTGGAATAAGCGAAGTTTCCATGACTACATGGATTTTTCTTGTTTTGTCCGGTGCAGCGACAGGCGCATCCTGGCTTTGTTACTTTAAGGCATTGCAGATCGGGGATGTGAATAAAGTTGTTCCGATTGATAAGTCCAGCACGATTCTGACGATCGTATTGGCATTTTTGTTTTTAAAAGAGGAAATCAGCATACCAAAACTCATCTGTGTGGTACTGATTGGTATCGGTACTTATCTGATGATCACCAAAAAAGAAACAGGCAAAGAGAAGAAGAGTGGAAAAAGCTGGCTTTTTTATGCGGTATTGTCCGCGGTGTTTGCCAGCCTGACATCGATTCTCGGAAAAGTTGGAATTGAGGGGGTAAATTCCAATCTTGGCACAGCAGTCCGTACGATCGTTGTTCTGATTATGGCGTGGATTGTTGTATTTGTTACGGGAAAACAGAACACAATAAAAGAGATTGATAAGAAAGAACTTGGTTTTATCTGTTTATCGGGGCTGGCAACCGGAGGTTCCTGGCTTTGTTACTACAAAGCATTGCAGGACGGACTTGCCAGTGTGGTTGTACCGATTGATAAATTGAGTATTGTAGTGACAATCGCATTTTCCTATATCGTGTTCCATGAGAAGCTCAGCCGCAAGGCTTTGCTTGGCTTGGTACTGATCATAGGGGGAACACTCTGGATGGTTTTCTTATAAAACATATAGGATAGGAAAGGGGAAGGCTTATGTTAAAAGAATGGAAGGAATTGGATAAACCGGGAGAGGAAGAATTAAAGCAGCGTCTGGATGCCGCAAAAGAGAAACTGGCAAGACAGCAGCTTTTGATCAAGGAACAGAAGATACCGGTACTGGTCGTGATGGAGGGATGGGGAACCTCCGGCAAGGGATACAGTATTGGCCAGATTATCCAGAACATTGATCCGCGCTTTTTTAAGGTAGAGTCAATGCAGAAAAAGACAGAAGAAGACGAGCGAAAACCATTTCTGTACCGGTATTTTGCAAAGATTCCGGAGGCGGGAAAATTTGTATTTTTAGATACTGCATGGATGGACGAGATTACCGACGCAAGTTTGCATAAAGAATTGTCGGTTACGGCATATACGAACCGCATCGAGAGTGTCAGACGTTTTGAGCGACAGCTGACAGACAACGGATATCTTGTCATGAAGTTCTTTTTGCACATTTCCCAAAAGGAACAGGAAAAGCGGATCCGTAATCTTGAGGATGAAAAGGATACGACATGGCGTGTCGGCAAGAAGGATTTGTGGCAGAATAAGCATTATGACAAATGCCTGGATGCATTTTCTTCCTATCTGAAAAATACGAACATGCCGTCTGCACCGTGGTATATTGTGGATGCAAAATCAAAGAAATGGACAGAAGTTCAGATATTAGAAACTCTGACGCGTGGAATCGAGATTGCATTAAGTAATCATCAGATGGCGGTTCCGCTTTTGCAGAATGTATTCCCGCTAAAGCGTATGCCACTGCTGGAAGAGATTCCGTTGGACAAACAGATTGGGGAAGAGGAATACAAAAAAGAATTAAAGCAGCTGCAGCAGCGTCTTGGCGAACTGCACAATCGTTTGTACCGCAAGAAAGTGCCGGTGATCATTGCCTACGAAGGCTGGGATGCTGCGGGAAAAGGCGGAAATATCAAACGGATTACCGGAGCACTCGATCCGCGTGGATACGAGGTACATCCGATTGCAAGTCCGGAGCCGCATGAGAAGGCAAGACATTATCTGTGGCGTTTCTGGACAAGACTGCCAAAGACCGGACATATTGCGATTTTTGACCGTACATGGTACGGAAGAGTCATGGTCGAGCGTCTGGAGGGATTCTGCAGTGAAAATGACTGGATGCGTGCCTATAATGAAATCAACGAGTTTGAAAAGGAGCTTCATGACTGGGGCGCTGTCATTATCAAATTCTGGGTACAGATTGACAAAGATACCCAGCTTGTCCGCTTTACGGACCGGCAGAATACACCGGAGAAACAGTGGAAGATCACAGATGAAGACTGGCGCAACCGTGAAAAGTGGGATGAATACGAGGCTGCGGTCAATGAGATGATCGCAAAGACGAGTACGACCTATGCGCCGTGGCATATTCTTGAGTCAGTAGATAAGAAATATGCAAGAATCAAAGCTCTGAAAATTGTAATTCACGAGCTGGAAAAAGCGTTAGAATAAGGAGATTAGAAATGAATTCAGTGGAAAATTATGACTTGCGTTATCTGGAACCAAAAGATTTGGATCAGTATAATGCGTTACTTCGTTATACGTTTCAGGTAACGGAAGATGAACTTATAGCAACAGGCTGGAAGGATGAAGAAATCAAGCAGTCAAAGTTCCCGGTATTGGAACGTGCAGATGTATTGGGATGCTTCGATGGGGATACATTGATTTCCCAGTTTGCGGTCTATCCACTGAAAATGAATATTTATGGAGAAGTTTTTCAGGTAGAAGTGTCTGTACCTATCCGGAGTATACCGGACAGGGCATCATGAAAAAGCTCATGATACAAAGTCTTACCCATATGAAAAAGCAGGAAAAGTCTTTTGCTCTGCTGTATCCATATTCGATTCCTCTGTATCATCATCTGGGATGGGAAATTATTTCCAATAAGATATCCTTTAACATCAAGGACCGGCAGATTCCGACCAAGGTCAAAGCACCTGGGTATGTACGGCGTGTGGCATGGGAAGAGTACTGGCGTTGGGATGAGGATGATACGAACGTTGCAGTCTATTACAACACAAAGGACAAGCCGTGCGGATTCATGGTATACCTGATCAAAAACGATATCATGCATATCAAAGAAATGATCTATCTGAACCGCGAGGCGAAGAAGGGACTGTGGGAGTATATACATGCCCACGATTCTATGATTGATGAAGTGCACGGAAATACGTATTTCAGCGAACCGATCGCTTTTGAGATGGATGATGGGGATATCAAAGAATCCATTCGTCCGTATGCAATGGGAAGAATTATTGATATCGAAGAATTTCTCAAAAATTATCCATGCGATCCGGATGGTGGAACACTTTACATTGAACTGGATATCACAGATAACCTTCTGCCTTGGAATGACCGTATTTTCCGTTTGTGTTTTTCGGATGGAAAATGTACATTGACACATGAGCCGGCAGAATACCGGCTCAAGATGGAGATTGGAACATTGACAACGCTTTTACTGGGCTATAAGACTGCCGAGCGTCTGTATGCGTTAGAGCGTATTGAAGGAAAGCAGGAAGCTGTGGACCGGCTCGATGATGTGCTGTTCCACAAGATTCCTTACATATCCGATTACATTTGATCAGAACCTGCCTGCATTAACTTTTTCCGACAGTGGAAGAAGGCAGGAATCAAAAAGCAATCTGCAAAAATCCATGCCAGTGGGCTGGCAAAACATGCTGCAGTATATCCAAACAGCGGCACGAATGCCAGACCCACGAGTGCACGGGCAATCATTTCGAACACACCGGCGAATACAGCAAAGCCGGAAAATCCCATTCCCTGAATAAGAAAACGAACGATATTGACCAAAGCCAGCGGAATATAAAAGACGGCATTGGTAATAAGAAATTGTCTTGCCTGTGCAACGACAACGGTTTCTTTCGGATCGACAAACAGGTAAACAAGATTCTGACCAAAGACAATCAGCACCAGAAGAATGATGACAGAGTAGACAGCTCCAAGAATCACAGCGGAGCGGAGTCCCTGTCCAAGCCGGTCAAGCTTTCCGGCACCTACGTTTTGTCCACCGAAAGTGGCCATGGTAGAACCAAGTGCGTCGAAAGGACATACCACAAACATGGAAATTCTGCTTCCGGCTGTCATGGCTGCGACAGCAGCGGAACCGAGGGAGTTGACCGCAGTCTGTAAAATGACACTTCCGATAGCAGTGATCGAATACTGTAATCCCATAGGAAGTCCCATGATCAAAAGATATTTTACATAGAAAGGATCCAGATTCCAGTCCTCACGTTTCAGGTGAAGAATTTCAAATTTCCAGATGATCAGTATCAGACAGAGGATGCCGGATACCGCCTGCGCCAGCACGGTAGCAAAAGCAGCACCAAATACACCCCAGTGAAAGACTACGATAAACAACAGATCCAGTCCGACATTGAGTACAGCGGCCAGAATCAGAAAAACGACCGGTGTGATGGAATCTCCAAGCGAACGCAGGTATGCGGATAATATATTGTAAAGGATGATGGCAGGGATGCCGGCAAAAATGACAACGATATATTGATAAGATAAATCAATAATATCCGATGGTGTGCGCATCCAAAGAAGAATATCGCGGCAGAATACCACGGTAAGTACTGTGAGCGTACCTCCGAAAAGAATGGATAATATTGCAGAGTTACCTACATATTTGCGGAGTCCGTCATAATCTCTTGCGCCAAAACGCTGGGCGATCGGAAGGGCGAATCCATTACAGATGCCCTGACAGAATCCAATGGTCAGAAAGTTGATACTTCCGGTAGCACCTACAGCGGCAAGCGCGGATACACCAAGAAAGCGGCCAACGATAATCGTGTCCACCAGTCCATATACCTGTTGAAAAAGCATTCCCATAAGAAGCGGAACCGCAAAGCCGAGAATGAGTTTCATCGTAGAACCGCTTGTCATCTCTTTTGTTGTACCTTTTCCCATAATTTGTCTCCTTATCCTGAACATTTTTTCGCAATGTGAATCTATCTTATCACGATTTTTCAAAACTTCAAGAGGGTAAATTGCGAAATTTAACGATATTTTACAGGGGGGGATTCTTTACAATTTTATAAGGATGCGGTACTATTATTAAGTAGAAGTTTAGCCTGCTGCTCCTTTGCCGGAGACAGCTGTAAATGGGCTTATGTTCAATAAACAGAGGAGGCAACATGAAAAACTGGGAAAACAATATTCGAAAAGTCGTTCCATACGTTCCTGGCGAGCAGCCAAAGAAGGAGCATATGATTAAATTAAATACCAATGAGAATCCGTATCCACCGGCACCTGGAGGTGCAAAAGCAGTGGCAGACGTAGATATTGACCGTCTGCGTCTGTATCCGGATCCGGTTGTGGCAGATCTGGTACAGGGCATTGCCGATTTTTATAAGGTAGAGAACAATCAGGTCTTTGTCGGAGTGGGTTCCGATGATGTGCTGGCTATGATCTTTATGACATTTTTTAATGCCAAGGAGCCGATTCTGTTTCCGGATATCACATATTCCTTTTATGATGTGTGGGCAGAAATGCTTCGGATTCCATACGAGCGCATTCCGTTGGATGATGAATTTAAGATCCGCACAGAGGACTATAAAAAGGCAAACGGTGGTGTGATCTTCCCGAATCCGAATGCACCAACCGGTGAATTGATGACATTAGAGCAGATTGAGCAGATTATTCAGGCAAATCCGGATGTCATTGTCGTGGTAGATGAAGCATATATTGACTTTGGAGGCGAGAGTGCATTGCCTCTGATTGATAAGTATGACAATCTGATTGTTGTACAGACATTTTCAAAGTCCCGCTCCATGGCAGGATCGCGTATCGGATTTGCAATCAGTAACCCGGTACTGATCAAGTATTTAAATGATGTGAAGTATTCCTTTAATTCCTATACGATGGATACGATTACGATTGCAGCAGGCACTGCAGCAATCAAAGACCGTGCATACTTTGAGATGACACGTGATAAGATTATAAAGACAAGAGAATGGACGAAGCAGGAACTGAAGAAACTTGGTTTCGTGTTTGGTGATTCCAAGAGTAACTTCATATTTGCCAGACATCCACAGGTATCCGGGGAAGCTTTGTTTGAAGCTTTGAAAGAAAAAGATATCTATGTACGGCATTTCAGCAATCCGGCCAGAATCAATGAATATCTGCGTATCACAATCGGTACGGATGAGCAGATGCAGGAGTTTATTGATTTCCTGAAGGCGTACATAAATCAGTAAAAAAATAAGTAAATTATAAGAAATGAGGACAAAATATTGTTTAAGCATTATCTGATCGTTTTTTTTGTTTCCATGGTACCGCTGATCGAACTTCGTGGTGCGATTCCCTATTCGCAGATATTTCATCTGCCAACGATACCATCGTACATGATAGCGATTATTGGAAATATGTTGCCGGTACCGATCATTTATCTGTTTGCACGCAAGGTGCTTGTGTGGGGCGCGGATAAACCGGTCATTGGCAAGTTCTTTACCTGGTGTCTTGAGAAGGGAGAAAAGGGCGGCAAAAAGCTGCAGGCGAAGGCCGGAAGAGGGCTTTTTGTAGCATTATTACTGTTTGTGGGAATCCCGGTTCCGGGAACCGGTGCATGGACAGGAACATTAGCAGCCAGTATCCTGGACATGGATTTTAAATCTACCATTGCAGCAGTCATGCTTGGCGTACTGCTTGCGGGGGTAATTATGATGGTACTGAGTCTTGTGGGCGTAAGTATCTTCTAGTCAAAGGAAATGTAACAATATTATGAAAGAAAAGCAAAAGAAAACACGCTCTATGCCCAGACAGATCCGTTGGGATAAGCTGGACAATACGGCACATTTATTTCCTTCCATTGCGGGAGAAAATATGACAAATGTATACCGGATCAGCGTGACGCTCAAGGAAGAAATTCAAAAAGAATATCTGCAGCAGGCGCTTGATATGGTATTGCCGAAGTTCGACGGATTTAATGTTCGGCTAAGGACCGGCGTGTTTTGGTATTATTTTGAGGAAAATGGAAAGAAAGCGCCGCGCGTGACCGAGGAAACGATGTTTCCGTGCCGCTTTATTCAGCCGAACAGGAATCACAGTTATCTGTTTCGCGTCACATATTATCACAAGCGTATCAATCTGGAAGTATTTCATGTGCTTACGGATGGTATGGGAGGAATCAATTTTCTCCGGGAACTGACCTATCAGTATCTGCGTCTTGTGCATCCGGAACTCGGAGGGCAGGATGGGCTGAGTGTGGATACGTCATTGAGCCGTGAGGACAGCTTTGTCAGAAATTATAAAAAAGGCAGACCGAGTGGATTTAATAAGGAAAAAGCATATTTGATCCATGAGGACAGGCTGCCGGCAGGTGAATTTGGTCTGATGCATGGAAGAATGCCGGTACAACAGCTCAAAGAGGTAGCACACCGGTATCACGCTTCGCTGAATGAATATCTTGTGACGGTATTTGTGTGGAGCGTATATACGCAGCTTTTGCATGGAATGCCGGGCGGACGTCCAATCCGTGTGGCAGTGCCGGTGAATCTGCGCCCGTACTTTGATTCCGATACGACAAAGAATTTCTTTGTCATGGTCTCTGCGGAGTTTCGTCCGCAGAAGGACACGTATACGTTTGAAGAAGTTCTGGCTATCATACAGGAAAGCCTCCACAGACAGATCAACAAGGAACATCTCGAAGATCTGTTTTCTTACAGCGTATCCAATCAGATGAACAAGCTCATGCGCCCGGTACCGCTTTTTCTGAAGAACATAGCGATGCGGATTGTGTATTCGAAGTCAGCGGTGGCCAATACGACAACGATTACCAATATCGGAAACATCAAAATTGACGAGTTATATCAGCCATATATTGAGATGTTCCATTCGTTTATTGCCATGTCAAAGGGACAGTATCTGAAAGGAACAATCTGTTCGTATCAGGACACACTGATATTTACGTTCAGTTCCATTTTTGCGGAGGCAACCGTACAGAAAGCCTTTTTCCGCAAAATCGCAGAGGATGGCGTAGAGGTAAGTATTGAAACAAACGGGGTGTATTATGAGTAGATGTCAGAAATGCAATGTGATCATTTTGGATCACACGGATCGTTGCCCATTGTGCAAGCATGTACTTGAAGAAAATGGGACTACCACAGAGGATATGTACCCGAATGCTATTGCGGTCACAAAGCGGTTTCGATTTCTGGAAAATTTATTTTTATTTTTGTCTATTTTAATTGAGTGCCTTCTGGTTTTCATTAACTATAATGCCGACCCACAGGTTCCGTGGAGCATTGTAGTGGGACTAGTATTCATCTATGCAAATATTGTATTACGGCTTGCGATTGTGGGCAAATCGGGATATATGTTTAAGACAATCAGTCTGATCATTCTGGCGGTTGCCATGATGCTTGGCATTGATTATGTGACGGGATACCGCGGATGGTCACTGGATTTTGTAGTTCCGTCTGCGATTCTTGTGGTGGATCTGGTTATTTTTCTGTTGATTCTGATTAACCGCAGAAACTGGCAGAGTTACATGATGACCGAGATACTGACGATATTGCTCAGTCTGATTCCGGTTATTTTGCGTTTGACAGGAATGATCCACTTTAAATATCTCGTATGGATTGCTTTTGGAACCTCAGTATTTTTATTTCTGGGAACGTTGATTTTAGGGGACCAGAGAGCGCGAACAGAGTTAAAACGGAGATTTCACGTATGATAGAGAATGAAGCAAGTGTTAAGGGACGTGTGATAGCAGAACTTCTTTCCCATCTTACCAATGATCTGCAGATTGGAAAGAAAATCAAAAGTGGAGAACTTAGAAAGCGGTTAAAAGAGCCGGCGTGGCACGTGCCGGAATGCTTTAATATGACAAATATTGATATGGAAAACTTCTCCATGAAGCTGTTGTCACGGAAGGAGAATCCGGGGCAGGATTATGTAATCTTACAGCTGCATGGTGGTGGTTATATGGGGGCGGTGCGCAATGCGTACTATGTGTTTGCCGGTCTGTACAATGAAGTAAGCAGAGGCTGCAATGTGCTGACACCGGATTACCGCGTCGCACCGGAACATCCATATCCGGCAGCTTTGGAGGATGCGCTTGCATCCTACCAGTGGCTTTTGGACAAAGGTTATTATGGCGAGCAGATCATCGTTGCCGGGGATTCGGCAGGTGGCGGACTTGCCATGGCTCTGTGCATGTATCTTAAGGATCATCACATGCCGATGCCAGGCGGAGTTATCGCCATGTCTCCATGGACGGATCTGACGGCCAGCGGAGAGTCCTATACAACCAACTACGAAAAGGACCCTTTGTTTGGAAATACAAAAGAAAGCCTGATCTATGTCAATGATTACGCTGGAGATCACGACAAGATGGATTATTATATTTCTCCATTGTTTGGAGATTTCCGGGGATTTCCACCGATGCTGATACAGGTAGGATCGCTGGAAATGCTCCTGAGTGATTCTGTATCCGTTGCAGCGAAGGCGCGGCAGCAGGGCATTCGTGTACGTTTAAGTATTTATGAAGGAATGTTCCACGTATTTCAGATGGCATATCTGAATATACCAGAGTCAAAGAAAGCGTGGGCAGAAGTTGGAAAATTTATCGATGTACTTCGAAGCGATTCCTCATTGGGATAAGAGTAGAAGATGAAAAGCATGTGCGAGAGCATGTGCTTTTTTTGTGCAAAATTAAGTGAAATGATGGATGAAATTTGTGCTGATTTTTGCTAAAAATAGGACTAAGGTACAATTGACGAAAGCTAATAAAATAACTATAGTTGAAAGTAGAACAATAAATTTACGAGGAAAAGATGAAGGAATATATAGCAGGATACAGTACGGACAGGGGAATTAGAAAAAAAATTAATCAGGATAGTTTATGCATTCGTAAGGCCATATACAAAGGGAAACAGCTGGTTTTTGCAATTGTATGTGATGGAATGGGAGGACTGAATAATGGAGAAGAGGCAAGCGCGGTAGTAGTACAGGTGTTTGCGGAAATCTTTGTAAAAGAAGTTGCTGCGTTAGCGGTACAAAATGAATGGGAAGAAATTAAAGATTGTTGGTATAGACAGATTGTGGAGTTGAATCGCAGATTATATGAAGATGGAGTAATGACACATGCACCGATGGGGACGGCGTTATCAGCAATACTGCTTGTGGAAGATCAGTATTTAGTGGCGCAGGTAGGAGACTCCCGTATTTATCGATTTACAGATAAACTTCACCAGATTACAGAAGACCAGTCGTTTGTTGCGCATGTTGTCAAGACGGGAAATATGACTGTGCAGCAGGCACAGCAGGATCCGAGAAGAAATATGTTACTGGAGTGCATTGGCGCATCGGCAACCGTACATCCGGAATTTTACCAGGGACATGTAGGTGTGAATGATAGGTTTGTTCTATGCACAGATGGATTTTGGCGAACGCAGGATGTGGACGAATTGGAAAACATCTGGCATATGCCTATGAAAACAGAGGAACAAATAAAGAAATCTCTGTACGCGAGTGTGCAGAAGACCATGGAACGTGGGGAAACGGACAATATTACTGTAATATATATTGAACAGAAGAATCAGTAGTGTACAAGCAAGGCAAGTGAGAGGGTAAATTTGGTAAATACAGGACAGATTATTGAAAATAAATATGAAATATTGAAAAAAATAGGCAAAGGCGGAATGTCTGAAGTCTATCTTGCCATGGATCGTAATCTGAACAAACAGTGGGCGGTCAAAGAAATCAAAAAGAAAGCACGCGACAGAAACAATGAAGTTGTCATACAAAGTGCAATTGCAGAGGCAAATATGATGAAAAAGCTGGATCATCCATGTTTGCCGCGTATTGTGGATATTATTGACAAAAAAGATGTGATTTATGTCGTTATGGATTACATTGAGGGAGAACCACTAAGCAAAGTGTTGGAACAGTATGGTGCACAGCCACAGGAGACAGTCATAGAATGGGCACAGGAGCTTGCCGGGGTTCTGGAGTATCTGCATATGCAGAACCCGCCAATTATTTATCGGGATATGAAACCGGCGAATGTCATGTTGCAACCCAATGGTCATATTAAACTGATTGATTTTGGAATTGCGAGAGAATACAAGGAACAGAATCTTGCAGATACAATAAGTCTGGGAACAAAGGGCTATGCAGCACCAGAACAATTTGGCGGAAAGGGACAGACGGATCCAAGGACAGATATTTATTGTCTTGGAGTAACATTATATCATTTGGTGACTGGGAAAAATCCGTGTGAACCGCCGTATGAATTGTATCCGATTCGGCATTGGAATCCAGATCTTTCGGCTGGATTGGAGAGTATTATTTTAAAATGTACCCAGATGAATCCGCAGGATCGTTATCATTCATGCGCCGAATTGCTTTATGCATTACAGCATTATGAAGAAGAGGATGAGGTATATAAAAAGCGATTAAGGCGGAAGGTGAAGATTTTCGCAGGAATGTTGGCGGCATCTGTTATGTGTGTATTGGCGGGGGATAACTGTCAGGGAAACAGTGGAAAAAAAGAGAAAGAGGATTATGAGAAAAATCTGCTTTAAGCAGAAAAAAAAACGACTTATCAGGAACGCGTTCAGAATTGCCTTGATGCAATTCATGTAAAACCCAATGAAACAGAAGCGTACAGAAAACTGATAGAGGCATATAAGGAAGATGCGGTGTTTACTGTAGAGGAAGAGGCACAATTCAAAACTGCAATCAACAGCCATTTAAAGGAGTTATCTGATAGTGATGGATATGCAGATTTTGCATTTGAGACTGGAAAACTCTACTGGTATTTTTACGATTATGGGAAGACTGCAGAGCAGGATAATCAGATAACAAGAATGAAAAGTGCGGTACAGTGGTTTGAAGATGCCTGTACTTATGCAACAGAAGAGAATGATGCTTACCGTATGGCAAGTGTTTACAAAGAGATTGGAAAATTTAACCAGGATGTGACAATAAAAGTGGCGGAGGCATCTGATCAGGGAATGTATCTGCCTTACTATGAAAATCTAAAGAAGCTGTATGAGATGGTAGAAAAACAGGATAAAGATGAAATTGTAGATTTAGAAGTATATCGGATTTGTCTGTTTTCCATAGAACAGTATGTCCGTAAGTTTCAGTCAGATGAAGTTTCACAGCAGGACATACGAGAATTTTTACAGGCGGTAATTCAGAGTACACAAAATACACAGACCACGTCAGATAAGACGGATGATCTGAAAAGCGAAATTCTGAATCGCGTGCCACAGACGCAGCAGGCGGTTATGCGTGCATACG
>URYB01000049.1 GCA_900552085.1 uncultured Lachnobacterium sp. | reverse complement strand
GTTCCTGACGGTTTCCACCTTCTTTTACGGCATCCATCATGATATTCTCTGTTGCCATGAATGGAATCTCTGCCATAAAATGCTTGTAGATTACTTTCGGGTATACGACCAGTCCATCTACAACATTTAAGCACAGATCCAGAATTCCATCAATCGCAAGGAATCCTTCCGGAACGGAAAGACGCTTGTTTGCAGAATCATCCAGTGTACGCTCGAACCACTGGGTTGCAGAAGTGATTGCAGGATTCAGTGCATCCACCATAACATAGCGGGATAATGATGCGATACGCTCACTTCTCATTGGGTTACGCTTGTATGCCATTGCGGAAGATCCGATCTGATTCTTTTCGAATGGCTCCTCAACTTCTTTCAGATGCTGCAGAAGACGAATATCATTTGACATTTTATGCGCACTTGCGGCAATACCTGCAAGTACATTCAAAACTCTTGTATCTACTTTTCTGGAATAAGTCTGTCCGGATACCGGATAACATGCCTTAAATCCCATCTTCTCTGCGATCATTGGATCGATCTTGTCAATTGTCTCATGATCCCCATTAAAAAGCTCTAAGAAACTTGCCTGTGTACCGGTTGTTCCCTTAGATCCAAGAAGCTTTAATGTACTCTGTACATACTCAAGATCCTCCAGATCCATCATGAACTCCTGTAACCACAGTGTTGCACGCTTACCAACCGTTGTCGGCTGTGCCGGCTGGAAATGGGTAAATGCCAGTGTCGGCTGATCTTTGTACTTGTTTGCAAAATTTGCAAGCTCTGCGATCACGCTTACCAGCTTTTTGTGAACGAGCTTCAATGCCTCATTCATAACGATAATATCTGTATTGTCTCCAACGTAACAGGAAGTTGCTCCAAGGTGGATGATTCCTGCTGCCTTCGGGCACTGCTGGCCATATGCATATACATGGCTCATAACATCATGACGGACTAATTTTTCTCTCTCAACTGCCACATCATAATTGATGTCATTGACATGTGCCTTTAACTCATCGATCTGCTCCTGGGTGATGACTGGCTTTCCATTCTCGGAAAGGCCAAGTTCCATCTCTGTCTCTGCCAATGCGGTCAGCAATTTTCTCCATGTTGTAAACTTCATGTCCTGAGAAAAAATGTACTGCATCTCCTTGCTGGCATAACGCTCAGAAAGCGGACTTGTATATCTGTCTGTACTCACTATTCTTATCCTCCTTCAGGGAGATATTATCTTCCCATTTTTCTTTCAAGGTCAATTTCTTTGTCGTAATATTCTCCACGAATATCTTCCTTCGGCGGTTCCATTGGATATTCACCGGTGAAACATCCGCGGCAGATTGGCAGCCCTCCCACCATCTCATCGAGGCGGTCAATGCCGAGATATCCAAGTGAATCTGCACCGATCACTTCACGAATTTCTTCGATTGTACGATTATATGCGATCAGCTGCTCGCGGGCCGGAATATCGGTTCCAAAATAACACGGCCATAAGAATGGCGGAGAACTGATTCTTACATGTACTTCCGTAGCTCCTGCATCACGAAGCATACGGACAATACGGTCCGAAGTTGTACCACGGACGATGGAATCATCAATCATGACCACACGCTTTCCTGCGACAGCTTCTCTTAAAACATTCAGTTTTACCTGTACGCTGGATTCACGGCTGCTCTGCTTTGGCTTGATGAAAGTACGTCCCACGTAACTGTTCTTGACAAAAGCGGTACCATATGGAATGCCGGACTCTAAAGAATAACCGAGTGCGGCAGCATTTCCGGATTCCGGTACACCGGTAACAATATCTGCCTCTACCGGTGAATCCTGTGCAAGGAAACGACCTGCACGAATACGGCTGGCATAAACGCCCACCCCATCAATATTGCTGTCCGGACGTGCGAAATAGATATACTCAAAAATACATCTTGCTTCTTTTCCCTTTGGAAGCGCCATCGTCATATCGGATTCGATGCCTTTTTCCGGTGTGATTGTAACGACCTCACCCGGTAAAACATCACGCACATACTCTGCACCGATGGTATCGAGTGCACAGGTCTCGGATGTAATGATGTAAGCATTGTCACGCTTTCCGATACAAAGCGGCTTAAATCCATAAGGATCTCTTGCGCCGATCAGTTTTCTAGGGCTGGATACCACGAGGGCATATGCGCCCTTAAGTTTCTGGCAGGCTCTGCGAACAGCTTCTTCTGCGGAAGAAGAATTCAGTCGCTCTCTTGCGATATGGTAAGCAATCACCTCGGAATCGATCGTTGTCTGGAAAATCGCACCTGTGTACTCTAAGTCGTGGCGAAGTTCCTTTGCGTTGATCAGATTACCATTGTGTGCAAGTGCCAATGTACCCTTGACATAGTTTAATACCAACGGCTGTGCATTCTCTCTTGTCGATGCACCGGCAGTCGAATAACGGACATGTCCGACACCGATATCACCTTTCATGCGTTCTAATTCTTCTGGTGTGAACACCTCATTTACAAGGCCCATTCCCTTGTACGAAAGTATCTGTCCCTTTGGTCCGCTCGTATCACTTACCGCAATACCACAGCTTTCCTGTCCTCTGTGCTGCAATGCAAATAATCCGTAATAGATGGTAGATGCTACATCCGTACCATCAAAATCATACATACCGAAGACTCCACACTCCTCGTGCAGTGCGTCCTCATCGTATGCCATATTATTTACCGCACACGCTCTGTTTTTATCAAAACGAATATCTTGATCCATTCTTATCTCCAAATTCCAGTCTGTGTTTTCTTATCTTGTAAAAGGTGTTCCTGTTAAAAGCTCGTAAGCTTCTTTGTACTTGTCAACCGTCTTGACAACCACTTCATCCGGAAGAAGGAAATCGTTATCCGGATTTGCTTTGAGCCAGTCTCTTACATACTGCTTATCAAAGGATGGCTGTCCCTGACCTGCTTTGTATCCCTCTAATGGCCAGAATCTTGAGCTGTCCGGAGTCAGCATCTCATCTCCGAGAACTACTTTTCCGTTCTCGTCAAGACCAAACTCGAACTTGGTGTCTGCGATGATGATTCCTTTGCTCAACGCATACTCTGCGCATTTCTTGTATAATGCAATTGTGAAATCCTTAATCTGTGTCGCATAATCCAGTCCTTTGCCCGGATAAATTTTCTCAAGTACTTCTACAGACTGCTCAAATGAGATGTTCTCATCATGATCGCCTAATTCGGCTTTTGTACTAGGTGTATAAATCGGCTCAGACAGCTTATCAGACTCAACCAGTCCTTCCGGAAGCTTAATTCCACAAACAGTTCCATTCTCCTTGTAGCTTGCCCAGCCGCTTCCTGTGATATAACCACGTACGATGCACTCAATTGGAAGCATCTCTAACTTCTTGCACATCATGCTGTTTCCATCAAATTTCTCCTGCTGGAAAAATTCCGGCATATCTTTTACATCAACCGAAAGCATATGGTTTGGAACCACATCCCTGGTAAAATCAAACCAAAACTTGGACATCTGCGTAAGAATTGCGCCCTTGTCTGTGATCTTGTTCTTCAAGATATTATCAAATGCTGAAATACGATCGGTCGCAACAATAATCAGGCTGTCTCCGTTATCGTATACTTCTCTTACTTTTCCTTCTTTGAACGGTTTAAATTCCTGCATGTTCTCTTGTCCTCCATCTTATGCTTTCGAATTTTATTTTTCAGTAGCGTCAAAAAGCATCTGCTTTTCTGACTGACTAAGAAAATTATAATACAGCGCCTTTTAGAAAGTCAATGCAATGCCTGGCAATTTATAAGTTTTTACATTGCTTTTTCTTTTATGATAAGTCTTGCTAATATATCAGCATCTATGCGCTTATATTGTAAAAAAGGCACCAGCGTACACTGGTACCTTTTTCACACTTCTTATAAGAATCCCTTATCGGATTTTATTTTTCAACTAATAATGACTTTCCTGTCATCTCAGCCGGCTGCTCTAATCCCATGACCTGAAGCAGTGTCGGAGCGATATCTGCAAGACATCCACCCTCACGAAGTGTGTACTTCGGATCTGCATTCACAAGAATAAACGGAACCGGATTGGTTGTATGAGCGGTATGTGGCTTGCCTGTCTCATAATCAATCATCTTCTCTGCATTTCCATGATCTGCACAGATGAACAGAACACCATCCACATCCTTCACTGCCTGTACAGCATCACCAACAAGGCTGTCCACACGCTCAACAGCTTTCACTGCTGCTGGGATTACACCGGTATGTCCTACCATATCCGGGTTTGCAAAGTTGATAACGATAACATCGTACTTGTCAGACTTGATAGACTCTACAAGATCCATTCCAACTTCCGGAGCGCTCATCTCTGGCTTTAAGTCGTATGTTGCTACATCCTTTGGTGAATTTACAAGCAGACGGGCCTCATCTACGTTTGGCTCCTCTACACCACCATTGAAGAAGAATGTTACATGTGCATACTTCTCTGTCTCTGCAAGACGAAGCTGCTTCTTTCCACATTTTGCAAGATACTCACCAAATGTATTGGTAATGTGCTCTTTTTCGAATGCGATGAGCTTGTTTGGAATTGTCTCATCGTAATCCTTAAAGCATACAAATGTTGTCTTAATAAATGGTCTGTCGAATCCTGTGAATTTATCATCACAGAATGCACGTGTCATTTCACGGGCACGGTCTGGTCGGAAGTTAAAGAAGATGACAGAATCGTTTTCTTTTACAACAGACAATGGCTTTCCATTCTCTGTGATAACAGTTGGAAGAACGAACTCATCGGTTACTTCCTTTGCATAAGAATCTTCCATAGCCTGTACCGCGTTCTCAGCCTGAATGCCCTCTCCCTTTGTCAGAGAATCATATGCCTTCTGCACACGATCCCAGTTGTTATCACGATCCATTGCGTAATAACGACCGGATAATGATGCGATCTTACCGACTCCGATTTCATCCATCTTATCCTGAAGCTGCTGGATGTAATCTTTTCCGGATGCTGGTGGTGTATCACGACCATCTAAGAATGCGTGTACATAAACTTTTGTTAATCCCTGCTTCTTTGCCATCTCTAATAAACCGTAAAGATGCTCGATGTGGCTGTGTACACCACCATCGGAAAGAAGTCCCCAGAGATGTAAATCAGAATCATTCTTCTTGCAGTTATCCATAGCTGCAAGTAATGCTTTATTTTCAAAGAAATCACCATCTGCAATCGCTTTTGTGATTCTTGTAAGGTCCTGGTAAATAATACGGCCTGCGCCGATGTTCATATGTCCGACTTCGGAGTTACCCATCTGTCCGTCCGGTAGACCAACGGCCAGTCCGGAAGCCTGTCCCTGTACAAAAGGACACTCTTTCATTAATTTATCCATTACCGGAGTGTTTGCCATAGCAATGGCATTACCCTCAGTACGTTCATTGAGGCCGTAGCCATCAAGAACCATCAATACAACTGGTCTTTTACTCATAATATTTCCTCTCTAAAAAACCAGCAAGAAATTCTTGCTGGTTTTCTTTTACTTATTACTTATTAATAGTTTACAATCTTGCCGAAATCAGCCTTTAAGCTGGCTCCACCAACTAAACCACCATCAATATCAGGTTTTGCAAATAACTCTGCTGCATTACCAGCGTTTACAGATCCGCCGTACTGAATACGAACAGAATCTGCTGTAGCCTGATCATAGATCTCAGCTACACATGCACGAATTGCGCCACAAACTTCCTGTGCCTGATCGGATGTAGCAGTCTTTCCTGTTCCGATTGCCCAGATTGGCTCATAAGCGATAACCATGTTTGCAACATCTGCTGCTGCAACTCCAGCAAGGTCAGATTTAATCTGAAGTCTGATCCAGTCAAGTGTTACACCCATCTCTCTCTGCTCAAGAGTCTCACCACAGCAAAGAATTGGAGTAAGTCCAGCTTCGATTGCTTTCTTTACTTTCTTGTTCAGAAGAACATCATCCTCTTTGAAGTAGTCACGTCTCTCGGAATGTCCGATAACAACATACTTAACACCAGCATCTACAAGCATCTCTGCTGAAATCTCTCCAGTGTAAGCACCTTTCTCTTCAAAGTACATGTTCTCAGCACCAACCTGTACGTTGGTTCCCTTAACAGCTTCAACAACTGGTACGATGTCGATTGCTGGTACACAGTAAACAACATCAACACTGTCAGATACTACTAAAGGCTTTAACTCTTCTACTAACTTTACAGCCTGGCTTGGAGTCATGTTCATTTTCCAGTTGCCGGCTACAATTTTCTTTCTTGCCATGATTTTTTCTCCTATATCATTTCAAAATTTGGCAAAGCGGAAATCACACACATATCATCCATTATACAAGAATCTAATATGTCTTTCCGTATGCCACTGCTTCCAGATATGCGGCATTGCGCAACGCCGCTATCGCCACATATATGGAAGCTGTATATTATTAACTAATTTTTATTTGTCATCTGCTGCGACAACACCTGGTAACTCCTTACCCTCTAAGAACTCAAGGGAAGCTCCACCACCTGTAGAGATGTGGCTCATCTTGTCTGCATAACCCATCTGGTTAACAGCTGCAGCGGAATCTCCACCACCGATGATTGTTGTTGCATCTGTCTCTGCAAGAGCCTTAGCTACTGCAAGTGTACCAGCTGCAAGTGTTGGGTTCTCGAATACACCCATTGGTCCGTTCCAAACAACTGTCTTAGCTGTCTTAACAGCGTCAGCGAACATCTCAGCTGTCTTAGGTCCGATATCGCATCCCTCACGGTCTGCCGGCATAGCTGTGATATCACATGTCTCTGTCTCAACAGGTCCATCGATTGGGTTAGGGAAATCTTTGATTGTAACAGCGTCAACTGGAAGAAGAATCTTCTTGCCCATCTTCTCAGCCTTAGCCATCATTTCTTTACAGTAATCTAACTTCTCATCATCGCAAAGAGAAAGTCCGATTTCGTATCCCTGTGCTTTGATGAATGTGTAAGCCATACCACCACCGATGATAAGAGTATCACACTTCTCAAGAAGGTTATTGATAACGTTAAGCTTATCAGCTACCTTAGCACCACCAAGGATTGCTACGAATGGACGTACCGGATTCTCAACTGCATTTCCTAAGAAAGCGATTTCCTTCTCCATCAGGTAACCAACAACGTTCTGTCCACCCTTTGCAGAGATGAACTTTGTAACACCTGCAACAGATGCATGTGCTCTATGAGAAGATCCGAAAGCATCACATACATAGATGTCTGCAAGATCAGCAAGTTCCTTAGAGAACTCTTCGCCGTTCTTTGTCTCTTCTGCTCCACGGAAACGTGTATTCTGAAGTAATACAACATCTCCCTCTTTCATTTCGTCAACAGCTTTTGTAGCAGCTTCGCCTGTTACATTGTAATCAGATACGAAGTTTACGCTCTGTCCAAGAAGTTCCTCAAGTCTCTTTGCAACTGGTGCAAGTGACTCACCTTCGTTTGGTCCGTTCTTAACTTTTCCAAGATGAGAGCAAAGGATTACCTTTCCACCATCGTTTAATAACTTCTTGATTGTAGGAAGAGCAGCTTTGATACGTGTATCATCTGTAATCTCACCATTCTTAAGTGGTACGTTAAAATCGCATCTTACAAGGACTCTTTTTCCCTTTGCGTTAATATCATCAACTGATTTCTTATTTAATGCCATGTTTATATTCTCCGTTCTGCCTTATGCGGCAATTTTAAAATCAGAAGAAAAGGTGCTTTCCATGATCATTTCATACCCCGCAGCCGCATGAAACAACCGGGGCTTTCCTTTTCTCCTTTGGTTTTCCATTGAAAAAGAGCCCGGCCCTACAGGCCGGACCCTTTCACATAAACTTAGTTATTCTAAGCATATAGGGTGTGCAGCAATCACTGCACGTAATCATTCGAAAATGATTATGCTAACTCAGAGAAGTACTTGATTGTACGAACCATCTGAGATGTGTAGCTGTTCTCGTTATCATACCAAGAAACAACCTGAACCTCATACAGATCATCACCGATTGGGTTAACCATTGTCTGAGTAGCATCGAATAAAGAACCGAATCTCATACCAACGATATCAGAAGATACGATTTCGTCCTCATTGTATCCGAAGGACTCATTAGCTGCTGCCTTCATAGCTGCGTTGATGTCTTCCTTAGTAACGCCAGCCTTCTTAACAACTGCTGTAAGGATTGTTGTAGAACCTGTAGGGGTTGGTACACGCTGTGCAGATCCGATTAACTTTCCGTTTAACTCTGGGATAACAAGACCGATAGCCTTAGCTGCTCCAGTAGAGTTAGGAACGATGTTAACTGCTGCTGCACGAGATCTTCTTAAGTCACCCTTTCTCTGTGGTCCGTCAAGAGTCATCTGATCTCCTGTGTAAGCATGGATTGTTACCATGATACCAGACTGGATTGGAGCAAACTTGTTTAATGCGTCAGCCATTGGAGCTAAGCAGTTTGTTGTACAAGAAGCTGCAGAGATGATTGTATCATCTGCCTTTAATGTCTCATGGTTTGTATTGTAAACGATTGTAGGAAGGTCGTTTCCTGCTGGTGCAGAAATAACTACCTTACGAGCTCCAGCATTGATATGAGCCTGAGCCTTCTCTTTGCTTGTATAGAATCCAGAGCACTCTAATACAACGTCAACCTTTAATTCTCCCCATGGGCAATTGTTTGCATCTGGGAAAGCGTAGATTTTGATTTCCTTACCACATACTGTGATAGAATCATCGCTTGCAGAAACCTCATCTGCATGCTCATACTTACCCTGTGAGCTATCATACTTTAATAAGTGTGCTAACATCTTTGGGCTTGTTAAATCGTTGATTGCTACTACTTCGTATCCCTCTGCTCCGAACATCTGTCTGAAAGCAAGACGACCGATACGACCAAATCCGTTGATTGCTACTCTTACTGCCATTCTTAATTCCTCCTAGAATTGTAAATAAATAGTCTCATGGGACGTTTGTCCCAAGCTTTCTTTATTTTACCCAATTATTTCCGAAAGTTCAAGTCCTTTTCTTGACTTTGTTAATTTTTTCACTAAATGCTTTCTTTTTTGGCAAAATATCGTTATAGTAGATAAAAAAGAACGAAAGGAGAATCTATTATGTTAAACGACACGCATATGCATTGCTGTTTCTCCGGAGACAGCGAAGCCAATCCGGAAGATATGATCGAAGCTGCGATTCAAAAAGGACTCGATGGTCTGTGTTTTACGGATCACTTTGACTATGATTACCCGGATGACCCGGAACTATTCCTGTTAGATTTCTCTTCTTATAAAAAAAAGATTTTCTCATTAAAAGAGAAATACAAAGACAAATGCAACATCCGCTGGGGTATTGAAATCGGACTGCAGCCACACATTGTCCAGGTAAACAATGATGTGACCGCCAAATACCCTTTCGACTTTGTTATCGGATCTTCCCATGTCGTACATGGAATCGATCCATATTATCCGCATTATTATGACGGACGAAGTGAGGATGAAGCCTACCGGGAATATTTTGAATCTATTCTGGAGAATCTGCACACGAATGTGGATTTTGATGTATATGGTCATATCGATTATGTCGTACGCTACGGTCCGAATACAAATAAATTCTATTCTTATAAGAAGTTTTCCGATATCATTGACGAAATACTGCGCACTCTGATTTCCATGGGAAAGGGGATCGAAATTAATACCGGTGGTTTCAAATACGGCCTTGGACACCCAAATCCTACGGAAGAGATCATCGCGCGCTACCATGATCTCGGAGGTGAGATTATTACCATGGGCGCCGACGCGCATGCCCCGGAACATGTAGCCTACGCTTTGGATAAAGTTCCGGAGATATTAAAGAATGCAGGCTTTCAATATTACACGGTATTCGAAAATCGAAAACCAATATTCATACCGCTCCCTTAAGAAAATCTTTATTCACTGGAAAAAAATTCAAAAATTTTTTAGAAATTATAAAATAAGTATTGCAAATTCGCAATTTAATTGTATAATGTATATCCTGTCTTTTACAGCAAATGAGATAATAGAACTCTGCAGCTCCAGATAAAATGGCGCTTGCAGAGTTTTTTGCTTTGAAATGATGTGTTGCTAAATTTGCTCCTTTTTTCGATGCCGTAAAATATTTTTGATTTCTGCCTTTGACATATATTTTCTGGTGAAGTCCCAGCCGTATATATGTGAAATCGCATCCAGTACCTCGTCGCGATAATCAAAGAGATAGTAGTTTTGTTCGAGATATGAGCATTCGTACTCACAAAGGGCATGACGGATCTGCTTGGTTGTAAATTTCTCATCAAGTAGGTGCTCAAGAACTCTTATTATTACAAGTGCGACGTAACAGATTAGGAAGTGCGCATTTACATGGTCTTCTGTCTTGACAAAAACAGGTCTTGCTTTGAACTCGCTTTTGATTATCTTGAACGATTCCTCTATTTCCCAAAGTTCTTTGTAGATATTTCTTATTTCGGAATCGGGGAGTCCCTTTTCACTTGTGACAATGGAATAGTATCCGTCGTATAGTGCCTCTTCATCAATCTTTGCCTGGTCAAGTTCAAGAGATGTACCGTCTACGATTTCACCGGTGCTCTTTGAAAATTTGATGTTCTTTATATAGCCGGCTGCTCCGTAACTAGTAGAGCGAGTATACTGGTCAGGATTTTTGATTAGTGCTTTAGCTTTCTCTATTGTTCTTTCGCGGTCTGCCTTTTGTTTCTTTGCATACTTCTCAGAGTAGTAGACCATCTGCTTCTGATATATTTCGTAGGTGGCTGATCTTTTGCCTGCCTGATTTTTTAATGTTACTTTTTTGGCATGGATTCGTGATTTGTGCCTGAAAATCACGGCATCCCCATTCTTATCAGTTTCCCTGTCGTTCTTGTAATCGTCCTGTTTGAGAACCCACGCTTTGAATTCTTTGTCTGCGCCAAGAATTGACTGGCCGTATACATAGCCATCATTGTTTTTCATTTCGTCATGGTTTTTTCCTGAGAGAAGAGCAGTATTGTCGCTTGTGTTCAGACCTCTGTCAGCAACAACGATGATACGCTCAATATCAAGGTCTTTCTTTGCTCGGCGTATTGCGGGGAGCATATTTGTTTTTTCACTTTCTCCGCCAGAGAAAGTATTGAAGGCCATGGGGATGCCGTTTGAATCCATAAGCAGTCCCATCTGTACAATAGGATCCTTGCGGTGTTCTTTGGACGGTCCGCGCTTTTTCTGCCCCTTCTTTATCAGTTTTCCTTCATCATCTACCTCGTCTTCATCTTCATATGGTATCTCAAAATAGTAGTTCGTCACATCCCAGTATCCAAGGTGAGGATCCCTGCCAAACATTTCTTTGGTCTTTGTGGCAAGAAGCTTTTGAATATCTTCTGAATAGTTTTCAAAATAGTTCAGAGCACGGTAGCAGTCTTCGAGTTCAAAGTCAAACGAATCAAAGAAGATGTCCTTTGTCTCGAAAGCATGCTTTATTGACGAGGGAAAAAGGAAGCGGTTGTAGATAAGCATACTGAATATACTGTTGAGGTTGAACTCTGAATGGATAAAACGCTGCTTGTATTGAAAAAAATCATACAGGCCGAGTGTTTCATAGATTGCTTTTGGGACTGCGTAACCGACATTCTTTCTCAATGATGAGTCTTGTGCAATAATCTCAGAAAGATTGACTTCCAATTTTTTTTCTGTTGCTGCAGCTGCGGCATTACGTTCTTCTGCAACAGCTTTGAAATGGGAAATTGGATCGTCATATATTTTCTCTAAATCTTCAAGATAGCCAAGCTTTTCTACAGTCTTATGTTTTACTTTTCCGTTCTGGCGGTAACCCTGAACAAAAGAAAGGTATACCTTGCCAGCGCTGTTTTTGCTCTTTTGTAGATACATTTTTATCCCTCCGCCACGTTGCTATTTAGAACCAATCAAACGGATTGGGGGTGTCAGGATCGTTATATATGGCGCATTCATCCTGCCATTGTTCCAGGTTTTCCTTGATATCATCACAAAGGCAGTCATAGTACTTCTTGTCTAGTTTGTTGTGATCGAGCATGCATCTATAAAACTTCTTGATGCTTGCAGCAGTGCTTTTTATGGAAGCTGGAGTTGACCACATACACTTGCGGATGAAAAAGTCGCCAAGGAACGTGTCAAGTTTTGCGGTACCATACTCTATGGTCAAAGGCTCTTCACGGAGAAGATATTCATTGATGTAGAAATCGACATTTGAAAGATGACGCCGGATGGTTTTAGATGAAAGGCCGGCATTTGTAAGATCATCTTCGAACAGAGATAGCAGCTCGCCGTTATCTTTGCGAATTCTGTCACATTCTTTTTCGTACTCTTTATAAT
>URYB01000048.1 GCA_900552085.1 uncultured Lachnobacterium sp. | reverse complement strand
TTTATCCATCATCTCTGTAATAGCGGATTTACGGAAAAATTCACCTGTGAATGTGTTCAGGTCATTGATACGTGTATTCTTTTCATCTGTCCAGAAGAACACAAGAGATTTCAGGATTGGATTGTACTGACCATCCATCATCTCATTTTCATTACAGAAATACTTCGTCTGTACAGAATTGCTGACTACAAACAGCTGCAAATATCTGAAAATACCTTTGAAAGAAAACTTTCTGTATCTGTTAATCTGGTTGATTGCTTCGTTGATTTCCACGCCGGGGCGTTTCAATTCAATCTGTACAAGTGGTAAACCGTTGATGAGGACTGTCACATCATAACGATTCTTATACACTACATCGTCTTTATGTGCCTTGTCCATCGTGACCTGATGTGTTACCTGATAGATATTTCTATCTGTATCACTTGAGAAGAAATCAATATACACTGATTCTCCATTATCCAGCTGTAACACATATTTATCACGAAGAATCTTTGCTGATTCACACACAGAATGATTATCTACATGAATCATAATGCGGTTGAACTCAGCATCTGAAAATGATGCATCATGTCCTTTTTCTGCCAGCTTCTTTGCATTGAACTTTGCAAGCTGTTCACGGAAATTGGCAAGCACATCATCATAGTTATCTAATTTTATGAATTTGTATCCGATACCTTCCAAACGGTCTATGAAAATATCTTCAACTTCGTATTCAGAAATATGTGCCATACTATTATCTCCCCTTCCTAGTATATATCCAATTTCTGTCAAATATATCACTTTATAAAATCCATTTATTCTGATAAATATATTGCTTTCATATGCTATTACTCTCTATTCCAAGCTAAAACGAATTTGCCATTCTTTTTCAAATTTTATCTCTTTAAATTGCACAACTTATTATACCATATAAAAATAAGGCTAATATACAAATCTTTACATTTATACATTAGCCCTATCATTTTACATAATTTTTTAATTCAGATCATGTGATGCCTTTGCCTGCTCAAACTCGTCAAGGATTTCCTGACTCGGAGCCTTGGTAAGAAGGCTGACTACGATGATAACTACGATACCAACGATGAATGCCGGTAAAAGTTCATAGATTGCAAATACACCACCCATTGGTGCAATGAGGTATTTCCAGATAAATACGAACGCACCGCCGGATACCATTCCTGCGATTGCTCCCGGAAGTGTTGTACGTTTCCAGAAAAGAGAACACATCATAACCGGTCCGAATGCGGCACCAAATCCTGCCCATGCAAACGATACGATTCCGAATACGGAACTGTTCGGGTCTCTTGCAATGATAATTCCAAGGATTGCAACAACGACTACCGTAAGACGTGCAGCAATCATGCTTGCTCTCTTAGAGAGGTTCAGATGAAATGCCTCCTGCAAAATATTCTGCGATACACTTGAGGATGCTGCAAGCAACTGTGAGTCAGAAGTTGACATGGTACTTGCAAGAATTCCTGCGAGGATCAGACCAGCCATAATTGCCGGGAATACACCGTATGTAGAAAGTAAATGTGCTACTTTTACGATAATTGTCTCTGTCTCAGAACCGGAAAGTGAAGCAATCAGTCCGGTTGCGCTCATCTGTCTTCCGACTACACCGATCAGAATTGCAACACCCATGGCAATAACAACCCAGATGGATGCAACTCGACGGGAAATTTTTAATTTCTTCTCATCCTCAATGGCCATGAATCTAAGAAGGATATGTGGCATACCAAAATATCCGAGTCCCGATGCCAGCGTGGATACGATTTTTAATGCTCCATAAGGTTCTGCACTCTGGCTTGCCTCTACATAGGTATGTGTAAAGGAAAGGTATCCCGGAAGATTTCGTACATTGTCGATCACGGCTCCGACGCCTCCTGCAGAAATCGTTGAGAATACAAGAACAAACACAATTGCGATTGTCATGATAATTCCCTGTACAAAGTCTGTCGTAGATGCTGCGAGGAATCCTCCTGCTGTTGTATAAGCAACGATGACGATTGCGGAGATGATCATCGGTGTCATATAGTTAATTCCAAACAGTGAGTGGAATAATTTTCCACATGCCGCAAATCCGGATGCAGTGTAAGGTACGAAGAAGATAATGATCAGTACCGCTGCAATCACAGATAAAATGTTTTTCTTATCGTGATAACGGTTTGAGAAAAACTGTGGTATTGTAAATGACTTTGTTACATGTGTGTATCTTCTGAGGCGCTTTGCTGTCAAAAGCCAGTTCAGATACGTTCCGGCTGCAAGACCGATCGCGGTCCAGCCTACATCTGCCAGTCCGGATAAATAAGCCAGTCCCGGCAATCCCATCAGCAGATAACTTGACATATCCGATGCTTCTGCACTCATTGCAGTAACCAGAGGTCCAAGCTTACGTCCTCCCAGATAAAAGTCCGATGCTGATTCATTCTTTCGTGCATAGTGAAATCCGATAATGAGTACAATGAGCAGATACGCGATAATTGTACCCAGAATACATATTCCTGCGCTGTCTAACATAATTTCATTCCTCCATATTGTATGTTTTGCCGCCTTACGCTTGCAAAATTTACCGAAATTATATCATAAATATACCATTCTCGTAAAGCTGTCTTTTCATCTCATCCACAACGATCTGTACAACATCGTCCGGATCATTTCCGATTTTCTGGCAGCGGATCAGTCTGCTGCCATCCTCATTTCCAAAGATTGCAACAAGGCGGATACGTCCATCCGCCGTTTCCGTTGCGTAACCGCCGATCGGCATATGGCAGTCCCCTCCAATCTGTTCCAGAAAAAGGCGCTCGGTACGCGTTATGCGTTCGGTCTTTTCATCGGATAATGCATTGATTTTCTCCAAAAGTTCTGTCGCATCCACCGGCAATTCGATGGCAAGTGTTCCCTGCGTAGTTGCCGGAATCATCTCATTTGGATCCAGATATTCTGTAATAACATCCTCTCTGTGCAGTCTTTTTAATCCGGCCGCTGCAAGAACGATTCCGTCAAGCTTTTGTGTTTCCATCTTTGCCAGACGCGTATCCACGTTTCCACGGATATCTACAATCTCAATATCCGGTCGTATTGCCTGTAACTGATAGGCTCTGCGTTTGCTTCCGGTTCCAATGACTGCATGCTTTGGCAGCTCCTGAAGCGATTTTGCTTCCCGCAGCACAAGGACATCCCGTGGATCTTCCCGCTTCCATGCCTTTGCAAAACAAAGTCCGTCCGGAAGTTCTCCCGGCATATCCTTCATGCTGTGCACCGCCAAATGGATTTCTCCCGACAGAAGTTCCTGTTCAATTTCTTTTACAAAAAGGCCCTTGTCTCCGATTGCAGACAATGCTTTGTTCTGAATCTTATCACCTTTCGTCTTTATAATTTTCAGTTCAAAACAATCCTGCGGATAATGCTCCTGCAGACAGTCTCTTACAAATTCTGCCTGCACAAATGCAAGCTTTGAACCCCGTGTTCCAATCTTATAATGCATGCTTTTTCCTCTCTGCCTTGAACATCAGCCCATGCAAAATTTGCTTTCAGCAAATGGGCTGACACTATCCATAACTACTCTTCCAGTTGAAATAATTGCCGCACGACTTTTTGATATTCTTCCTGCTGCTCTTTGGATTCCAACTGTTTCATCTCAAGTATCGGTTCACGCAACAGCCGATGCATGGAAGCCTTCAGGATTTTTTTCAGGATCTTCTGCTCTCTTGTTGTCAGATCAAGTTTGCGGTTCAGATAAGAATAACTGTCCTCCACGATCTCGGCACACCTCTGCTGCAACGATTCTATCGTCGCATCCACACCGGTACTGCCCAGCCAGTCGATCGTCTCCTGTAAAGCCTCCTCGATCATGCCCTGTCCCTGCTGCACAAGCCGTTCTCTCGTTGCCTGGTTTTTTGCTACGATAACATTCAGACTGTCCAGATTCAAAAGCAGTGCCACATCCTTCAGCTGCATATCGATATCACGCGGCGATGCCAGATCCAGAAATGCCATCGGATGCGTGAGTTTTACACACTCCCTGCGCACGACAATATGCGGAGAAGCGGTGGCAGATACTACAATGTCACAGTCTTTCATCGCCTCATATCTTTTTTCGTATGGCACAATATTTAATTCCGGGAACTCTCCCAGAAGTTCTTTTGCATGGGAAAAAGTCCTGCTGCAGACAGTTACACACTCTGCCTTGTACTCATACAGATAACGCAAAGCCAGTACTGCTGTCTTGCCGCTGCCAATCAAAAGCGCGTGTTTTCCCTGGATGCCAAAATGCGCATTCAGCTGCTGAATGCCAACATAGCTGACCGAAAGCGGTGTCTCACTGATATGCAGCTGCGTTTTCATTTTCTTTGCGCATGTCACGGCATCTCTAACGATCTTATTCAGTTCTTTTCCGGTATACCCGAGCGTCTGGGAAAGTTCACAGGCTTCTTTTACCTGCCCTAAAATCTGGTCTTCTCCAAGCACCATGGACTCAAGTCCCGCGGTCACACGAAACAGATAGGCAATCGCCTCTTTTCCGCTGCGAAAATCCAGATACTCGTCCAGACAGATTCCCGGAAAATTGTCCCGATACAGGCGTTCCATCGTTTCATGTTCCTCAGTATCCTGCACCAGATAGTACACTTCGCTGCGGTTGCAGGTAGAAAGCACCATGCACTGGCTGATTCCAGCATCCGCCGCTTTTTCCATAAAATCGATTTTTCCATTATCGGTAAAAGAAACGCCATCCCGGATATCCTGATCCGCATTTTTGTAGTTAATTCCAATATATCCAAATTCCATCATTATCTCTTTTGCATTTTATCTGTGATAACAGCCGCGTTAAAACCACTGCTGCATCACAGCGATTGTCTTTGTAATGTCTTCTTCTGTATGTGCGTCGGAAACAAACATGGCCTCAAACTGTGAAGGTGCCACATAAATTCCATGGTCCAGCATATGTCCGAAATATGCGGCATATGCTTTCACATCTGCGGTCATTGCGGAATCAAAATCCACAACCTCTTCGCCGGTAAAGAAAATGCTCATCAGTGAACCAATCTGGTTGACACAAACCTTGTTTCCTGCTGCTTTGCGCACAGCATCCGCAATCTTTGCCGTCTTCTTTTCCAGTCGTTCATAAATCGAGGTATCTTCTTTTAAAATGCGAAGCGTGCTAAGTCCTGCCGCTGTCGCAATCGGATTACCGGAAAGTGTTCCTGCCTGATATACCGGTCCATCCGGTGAAACCATACGCATGATATCTTCACGTCCGCCATATGCGCCTACCGGCATACCGCCTCCGATGATTTTTCCGAACGTAGACAGATCCGGTTTAATTCCAAAATATTCCTGCGCGCCGCCCAAAGCAAGACGAAATCCGGTAATAACCTCATCAAAGATGAGCAAAGCTCCATACTGTGTTGTAATCTCCCGCAAAAAGGCAAGGAAATCATCCTTCGGTGGAACCACGCCCATATTTGCAGCAACCGGCTCCACGATGATTGCGGCAATCTCCTTCGGATTTGCTTCAAACAGCGCCTTGACGCTTTCCTTGTTATTGTATTCTGCCACCAGTGTATTCTTCGTATAATCCGCCGGCACGCCTACACTGTCCGGAACGGACGTCGTTAATGCCGCTGATCCAGCCTTTACCAGAAGTCCATCGGAATGTCCATGATAACATCCGCGGAATTTGATGATCTTATCTCTTCGGGTAAATCCTCTGGCAACACGGATTGCACTCATCGTTGCCTCGGTTCCGGAACTTACCAGACGGCTGACTTCCATGGACGGAACCAGTTCTGCAAGTAACTCTGCCATCTCAACTTCACGCTCGGTCGGAGCACCAAAGGTCAGACCCTCGTCACATGCCGCCTTTACCTTTTCTACGACTTTCGGATTTGCATGTCCAAGGATTCCCGGTCCCCAGGAACATACATAATCAATCATTTCATTTCCGTCAACATCTGTGATATGCGCGCCCTTTGCACTCTGGATAAAACGTGGGGTTCGTCCCACAGCCTGATATGCACGTACCGGGCTGTTGACCCCTCCCGGGAGCCGCTTGACTGCACGCTCATAAAATGCCTTTGATTTTTCTTCTGCTGCCATCTTTATTCTTCCTCCCGTATCCAGCGTGCCACATCCAATGCATGATACGTAATGATCATCTTCGCTCCTGCACGCTTCATTCCTGTCATGTTCTCCATGACAATTTTCTTTTCATCAATCCAGCCATTTGCAGCTGCTGCTTTCACCATCGCATACTCTCCACTCACATTATATGCAACAATCGGAATATTAAAATTCGTGCTGATATCTTTGATAATATCCATATATGCCATCGCCGGTTTTGCAATGATTAAATCTGCGCCCTCTGCGATATCTTCTGCCACTTCGCGCATCGCTTCTTTTCCATTTGCAGGGTCCATCTGATAGGTCTTGCGGTCTCCAAAGCCCGGTGCAGAATGTGCGGCATCGCGAAACGGTCCGTAATAACCGGACGCAAATTTTGCAGAATATGCCATGATCGGTGTGTAAGTAAATCCAGCTTCATCCAATGCCTGACGGATGGCTCCCACACGCTTGTCCATCATATCACTCGGTGCAACAATATCTGCTCCGGCTTTCGCGTAGCTGACTGCGGATGCGGCAAGCAATGGCAATGTCTCATCATTTAAAATCTCGCCGTCCTTTACCAGACCACAATGTCCATGGGAAGTATATTCACAAAGGCATACATCTGCAATCACGACAAGATCCGGATAATCCTTTTTGATCTGGCGGATGGCTTCCTGCACAATTCCATGCTCATCATAAGCACCACTTCCCACTTCATCCTTATGTGCCGGAATACCAAAAATAAGAATTGCCGGAATGCCTGCTTCTTTGACACGGTCCAGTTCCTCATGCATACGGTCTAACGAATACTGGCAGATTCCCGGCATGGAATCTACCGGCTCCACAATATTTTCTCCCTCCATCACAAACAGCGGGTAAATCAATTCATCCACACGCACATGATTTTCTCTTACCATATCCCGCAATACTGCATTGTTTCTTAATCTTCTTGTTCGGTCCATTTTATCTGCCTCTTTCCTCTTTTTTTGTATCATCAATCAGATCCTGAAGCTGCTGCCTGGACAGCTTCACATCCTGTTTCTTTTCTATTTGTTTGAAAAGCTTATTTAAAACCTTCTGGTATACTTTTTTGCGCATTGCTTCCGTGTCCAGTTCCTCTTTCACAACCGGCCGGATACTTCCAAGATACGCATTGGCCTCTCCCAGCTCCGCGGTCAGAATCTGCGCCATATATTTCTTCAGGTACTGTGTCAGCACCGGACTGTTTCCTCCACTGGAAAAAGCCCCGACAAGTTCCTGTTCCCGGACATAAGACGGAAAAATAAAACTGCAGTCTTCCTGCTGATCCACGGCATTGACCAGAATCTTTTGTTTTTGTGCCGCCTCAGCGATCTCGCGATTTAATGCGGCATCATCCGTGGCAGCCACCACAAGTTCGCATCCCTGCAAATCTTCTTTTTCAAAATTTCTCTGATAAACGGTAACCGGATACTCCTTGATTTTTGAAATGACCTCCGGTGCTACCACCACAATGTCTGCTCCAAACTCCTGCAATACCTGCACTTTGCGCAGTGCAACCGTTCCACCGCCCACAATCAGACATTTTTTCTTTTCGATATCTACAAACATTGGAAAATATGCCATACGTTTTCATCTTCCCTTTCGCTTTTCGTCCATGTATCATCATATATTCCTCCGTTTGTTTTTGCAAGTATATCTGCAATTCCTTTCGGGTATACTTTAAATACCAAAGGAGTATAAGATGAAGTGGAGAAATTTTTTTATTTGCGGGCTTGCCGGCTGGTGCATGGAGATCGTGTTCACATCATTCGGTACTTTTTTACACGGAGATCCCCGTCTTCTGGGGCATACCTCTCTGTGGATGTTCCCCATCTATGGTATGGCAGCTCTCATTGATCCAATATATGAAAAAATTAAATACTGGCCTTTTCTTTTGCGGGGGTGTTTCTATGCAGCATCGATTATGCTTGGCGAATTTTTAAGTGGAAGTCTGTTGCGTTTTCTTGGTGTGTGCCCGTGGGATTACAGTGGAACGCCTTACAATATTGCAGGGATTGTAAGACTGGATTATTTTCCGTTCTGGGTTGTGGCGGGGCTTGCATTTGAAATTCTGTTACGCTTCCTCGATGAAAGAAATTCTTTGTCCGAAGATATTTCCTCCCGCCCTCACGTTTGATTTTTTTTCGCACCCGGCACTTTCCTTCCACACGGTTTTAGACCAAATTATAGAATTTGCCAAAGTCCTGTATGTCTCTCATTTCGTGTCCGGGCACCGTTTCAACAGTCCTCCTCCGGTTGTCCGTCTGCCACAGATGCAGTCAGTATTTTTAGTCTGTCTAAGTGGGCGTGTTCATGAAGTCGATATGAGCCGCCACGGTCAAAACTCGCATGAAGTCTTACAACAAATTTTATGCTGTGCTGCTCACAAACATTTGCCCCAGTGGCGGCACGTTTCCTGAACAAGCCCGCTAAGACAGTCACAAAATACTTCCGATGTCATCTGTGGCAGACGGACAACCGGAGGAGGACTGTTGAAACTGGAACGGACAGGAATCATAGAAAGAGGCATGCAGGATTTTGTGCAAATTCATAATTTTGGATAACTAGTGTGGAAGGAAATCCCTGTGAAGCGGGAGGAAATACGGACTGCATCAGAAGGGGGAAGCCTGACTGGCTTCCCCCATTGCATTTACTTTCTTCGGTTCGGATTGGTATACTTTTCTTCGCAATACTTACAACGATATACTTCTTTTTCTTCATCTGTAAGAAGGAAAATCTGATCGAGTTCCTGCTCAATCGATGTCACACAACGCGGATTCTTACATTTGATTACATTGCGTACCTGCTTCGGCAGCGAAAGTATTTTCTTGTCTACGATACGATCGCCTTTGATAACATTTACGGTAATATTATGATCAATAAATCCCAAAATATCCAGATCCAGAGCTTCTATCGGGCATTCTACTTTGATAATGTCTTTCTTTCCCATCTTGTTGCTTTTTGCATTTTTAATAATTGCAACCGTACAGTCAAGCTTGTCCAGTTTCAGATCATGATAAATCTGCATGCTCATTCCTGCCTGAATATGGTCCAATACAAAGCCTTCATGAATTCCACTAATATTTAACATATCTTCCTCCCTATACTGTAATGCCCAAAAGTGTCAGTATCAATGCCATACGGACATATACACCGTATTGTACCTGTTTGAAATACACGGCTCTTGGATCATCATCAACTTCGACAGAAATTTCGTTTACTCTAGGAAGCGGATGCAGCACAAGCATATCGTCTTTTGCCAGTTCCATCTTTTTCTTGGTCAATACATAAAAGTCTTTTAAACGAATGTAATCTTCTTCGTTGAAGAAACGCTCTCTTTGTACTCTTGTCATGTATAAAACATCCAACTGACCAATTGCATCCTCTAAGCGCTCAACTTCCTCAAACTCGATATTGTTTGCGCGAAGTACATCATCGCGGATGTAATCCGGAATCTTAAGTTCTTCCGGGGAAATCAGTACAAATTTCACATTGTCATAACGAATCAATGCATTGATCAGCGAATGAAGCGTACGTCCGAATTTCAGATCTCCACAGAGTCCGATTGTCATAGTGCCCAGTCTTCCCTTTAAGGAACGGATCGTAAGCATATCAGTTAATGTCTGGGTTGGATGCTGATGACCACCATCTCCGGCATTGATGACCGGGATTCTGGATTTCTGTGATGCGACTAATGCAGCTCCTTCTTTTGGATGACGCATTGCACATATATCTGCATAGCAGGAAATAACACGAATTGTATCAGAAATGCTTTCGCCTTTAGCTGCTGAAGATGAATCAGCGCTGGCAAAACCTAAAACGGAACCACCAAGATTTAACATGGCAGCTTCAAAACTTAATCTTGTTCTTGTACTTGGCTCATAAAAACAGGTTGCAAGTTTCTTCCCATCACACGCATGGGCATATTTGTCTGGATGTTTCTCAATGTCATTGGCCAGGTCTAACAACTGGTCCAACTCTTCGACGGAAAAGTCCAGAGGACTCATTAAATGTCGCATTTTATCCCTCCTAATTTCACGCATTTTTACTATCATATAATAATAATTTTCATATTTCAAGACAAAACACATTGCATTTCAAAGTTTTTTCGGTACAATATAATTGATGTGTTTTTTTCTTTTTAAGATAAGCAACAATTCCATTTTAAAAATAAAGGAGAATGTAATATGGCAGATGATAAGAATTTTACTATTGATACCGATGACACGGTAATGTTCACAGAGCGTAAACGCCTGCTTTTTCTTGGACTTCCATGGACATTTACCAAATATACCATTACCCCGAGTCTTCTGACCGTTGACCACGGCCTGTTAAATACAACAGAGGATGACTGCTATATGTACAAAATTCAGGATGTGAAGCTTACCACTTCTTTTCTGGAGCGTATCGTAGGACTTGGCACCATCACCTGTTATACCGGCGATGTCACAGATGCAGAACTTCAGTTGATCCATGTAAAACACGCAAAAGATATCAAAGCTTATTTATTGAAAGCCTCTGAAGCGGCACGGTTAAAGCGGCGCACTTTAAGCACCATGGATATCGGCGCTCACAGTGCCGATCTTGATCACAACGGAATTCCGGATGATCTGGAGTAATCGCTGGTTTCTAAACAGTTACAAACAATATAAAACAAAATGGGGAGGATTTTCCGAATGTCATGTAATGAATGACATTCGGAAATCCTCCCGTTGTTTTTTATATCTCAAAAGTTTCTAAAATAGTTACCTATATTTTTAAAATGGTCTGCAGCAACAGGTACACAATGCCTGCATACACAACAGGCTCATACAGAAGTTACTGTATCCACTATAAGGCCGCTCATAGCTGCTTCCCATCGTCTGATACCAGTCACCACCAAACTGCAACTGCTGCTGGAACTGCCGGTATTCCATATTACTCGGTTCAAGGTCAAGCGCTCTGTGGATCTGTTCGATCGCTGTCGCGGTGTTTCCCATTCCCTGATTTGCCACGGAACTGTAATAATACCAGCGACCGGAACGCTCCGAAAACGGAATGTCGTTTAACACATTGAGTGCCTCTGCATAACTATGATAGCGCAGATAGTTGTGCGCAGCCTGCATTTTCGGTGACTCTTCCTGTGCCTGCGAACGATACGTGTTATTGCCATAATAATAGGTTCCGCTAAAGCCTCCGAATGGTCCCTGCTCAAAGCCTCCGGCTCCCTGACCGGTACTTTGTCCGTTTCCTGCACCATATCCATAACCTGAGTATCCGCCAGTCGTTCCCTGCTGACGTTCCTTCATGATCTGGTCATATGCCTGTTGCACCCGCTTAAACATCTCCTCTGCCTGATCCTTATTCGGATTGTTTACATTTGCATCCGGGTGATATTTGCGGCTTAGGTTTCTATATGCTTTTTTTATTTCTTCATCCGATGCACTGCGGGTCACCCCGAGCATCTGATATGGGTCTGTCATTATTTTTTCCCCTTTTTCTTCAGCTGAATATACTCATACTTGGACCAGACACCAGAATACAGTACATTGCGCAAAATATCCGCATGCAGCAAAATCGGCAAACGCTCAAAAGATTTTGCACATTCTGAGATCATACTCGTCATCATCAGACGACACAGTGTTTCAAACTCCTGCTCATCGTCCGTGTTCAAAAATCGAAGCGGATTATACGCATCTTTCTTCTCGTCCTGCTTCAGGTCTTCATAGGCATCCATAAGGTATATGAATTTTCCCATATAAAATCCAAGCGTTTTCAATTCATCATACCATTCATCCTGCTTCCAGGCAAATATTTCTCCCAACATTTCTCCGGTCAGTCCTGCCACCAGATCAATGTTCGTCTCTTTGTTTTCTTCGTATTCGGAAAGTTTTGCAATATAATTTTCAATTGCCTCTGCCTGCCGCGGATAATTTTTTGCCACACGCTGATAATCTTTTTCAAGCATTGCTGCAACGGTCTTTTTCGTATAGCTTTTATCGTCTTTCCAGTCGTCCACGAGATTGTAATATGCCAACAGCACATTCATCTGTGCCGCATAATCCTGAATTTCGTTACTTCGCGCCTGCCTTTTTTTCATAGGATGAATCAGACAGGTAAAACTTGTACGCTCTGTCTGTGGCTCATAAAGACCGGTAAGCAGTACCACAAGAAATGTCATATCATAATTGAGAAGCACCTGTCCTTTCGCTCCGCAAAATTCTCTTAACTTGCGGCAAAGTCCACAGTAATATGACTGATATATTTG
>URYB01000047.1 GCA_900552085.1 uncultured Lachnobacterium sp. | reverse complement strand
GAAAAGGAAGCAAAAGGGGCCGTTTTGCACGGCACGTCGGCAGCGGCAAAATGAAATCGTTTGTGTTGTCCTGACAGGAATGGGGGCAGATGGCACGAATGGAATTCTTTCACTGGAAAAATCAAAGCCGATTCATGTGATTGCACAGGACGCAAAAAGCTGCGTTGTATATGGAATGCCGAAAGCAATTGCGGAAGCCGGTGCTGTTGATGAAGTTGTTTCTTTGGATCAGGTTGCGAAAACTATCACAAAGAATGTGGGGGAAAAGTAGTATGGATGTAAGTCAGTATCTTGAGATTTTTATTGATGAGAGTGCAGAACATCTGCAGACATTGAGCGATTGTATCATGACACTGGAAAAAGAACCAGATAACAAAGATACAATTAATGAGGTATTCCGTGCGGCCCATTCCTTGAAAGGTATGGCAGGAACAATGGGATTCAAGCGTATGCAGCATTTGACCCATGACATGGAAAATGTATTTCAGGAAGTTCGAAGCGATAAAATTGCGGTGGACAGTCCTATGATTGACTTGTTGTTTAAGTGTCTGGATGCAATTGATGGATATCTGGAAAACATCAAGGCAACTTCCGATGAGGGAACCGAAGACAACGAAGTGATCATCAAGGAATTGAATGATTTTATTGCAAGGGCAAATGGAGAAAAAGCTGCAGAAGCTCCGGCACAGGAAAGCACGCCGGCAAGTGAACCAGCTGCCGAAAGTGGAGATAAGGCAAAATATCATCAGATTGAACTTACAGATCATGAGAGAGATGCTGTCATGACTGCAAAAGATGCTGGCATGCATATTTACGGAATGACAATTATTGTACAGAAAGAGTGCCTGTTAAAAGCGGCTCGTGCATTTCTCGTTTTCCGTGCAGTAGAAGAACATGGAGAAATTTTAGTATATCGTCCAAGTTCACAGGATATTGAAGACGAGAAGTTTGATCTCGACTTTAGTTTCTATGTTGCTTCGAATGAAGAACTGGACAAGATAATTGCAGCAGCTAAAAATGTATCTGAAATTGAAGATGCTATAGGTGAAGAAATTACAGATTTTTCTACTCCGTCAGAGGAAAAGAAAGAAGAAACGAAACCAGCACCGGTAAACAATGAGACAAAACCGGCACCGAAACAGGAAGAACATAAAAAGGCGGGAGTGCCTGCAAAGAAAGCGGCAGGAAAGCCGGCGACAAACAGAACGGTGCGTGTGGATATTGAAAAGCTGGATGCCCTTATGAATCAGGTATCTGAGCTTATTATTGCAAAGAACAGTCTGGTATCTATCAGCTCTACAGAAGGTGGAAGCTTTAATAACCAGGGATTCCATGAACAGATTGAATATCTTGAAAGAATTACTACCAATCTGCATGAATCTGTTATGAAAGTTCGAATGGTTCCAATTGAGAGTGTCGTGAATAAATTCCCGCGTATGATTCGTGATCTGTCCCGGACATTGAATAAGAAGATGGAATTAATCATGACTGGTGAGGATACGGAACTGGATCGTACCGTAGTGGATCAGATTGGAGATCCGTTACAGCATTTACTCAGAAATTCAGCAGACCATGGACTCGAGGATACAGAAGTACGTTTACAACGCGGAAAACCAGAAGTCGGAAGCATTTTCCTGAATGCATATCAGGAGGGAAATAATGTTATAATTCAGGTCGGCGATGATGGTAATGGTATTGATACAGAAGCTGTTAAGGCAAAAGCAATTGAGCGAGGTATCATTACTCCGGAGCAGGCAGAGGTTATGTCACAAAAAGAAATTATCAATCTTTTATTTATGCCTAGTTTTTCTATGGCAAAGAAGATTACGGATATTTCGGGACGTGGTGTAGGTCTTGATGTTGTAAAATCAAATATTGAGCAGCTCGGTGGTGACGTTGAAGTAAGTACAAAACTCGGAGAAGGAACGACCTTTACGGTTCGCCTTCCATTAACACTTGCAATTATCCAGGCTCTGATGGTTGAAATTCGCGATGAAAAATATGCGATTGCACTTGGATCGATCGCAAATATTGAAAATATTCCTGTTTCTGAGATTAAGTATGTACAGGCAAAGGAAGTAATTCATTTGCGTGGAAATGTTATTCCTCTTATTCGGCTTGACAAGGTCCTTGATATTGAGCCGGCAGCGGAGGAAAAAGAGAATCTGACAGTTGTTATCGTAAAACGGGGTGACAGTCAGGTTGGCCTTGTGGTTGATAATCTTATGGGACAGCAGGAAATTGTAATTAAGTCCCTGGGCAAATATATTAATGGCAATAAGCTGATCAGCGGCGCAACTATTCTTGGCGATGGTGAAGTTGCATTGATTCTTGACGCAAACACATTGATGTAACAGGGGGATAAGCATATGGCAACAAATAAGATAGAGACAAAAGATGTAGAAAAGGACAGCAAGCAGTATATTGTTGTGCAGATTGGAAATGAAAAATACGGAATTGATATCTGTTATGTAGACAATATTGTGCGTATGCAGAAAATTACAAGAGTTCCAAAAGCGCAGGTCTATTTTAAAGGAATTATCAATCTTCGTGGTGAAATTGTTCCGGTTATGAGCGTTCGCACCAAGATGGGGCTTGAGGATGATGTTTTTACCAATGCCTCCCGTATTATTATTCTGAAAATAGAAGAAAAAGGATCTTTGGGAGTAATCGTGGATGAAGTGTGTGAAGTTGTAACACTTACAGACAGCGAGATTGAAAAAAGCAGTGTAAATGCAAGCCATGGAAAGGATTCTTTTATTAATGGGGTCGGAAAAAATGGCGATCAGCTGATTTCACTTCTTGAAATTAATGCTATTATTGACGAAAAAGATAACGCGTAGTTGTTTAAAATATATAGTGAGGCAGTTGCCTCACTATATATGATTTTTGGAGGAATTATGGAATCTTTTACACTGGATCATGTAAATGATATGTATATGGATGTACTTCGCGAACTGGGAAATATTGGAGCAGGAAATGCAACCACTTCACTGGCGAATATGATTAATGAGCAAATTAATATGAATGTTCCAAAGGTAGAATTGATTGAAGCATCCAAACTCGGATCTGCAATCTGCCCGGAGGACGAAATTATTGTTGGAATATTTTTGGAAGTGACCAGAGACATCAAAGGAAGCATGATGTTTTTGATGCGGATGGATTCCGCACATTATCTTGTGAATCGGTTAATGGGAAGAGATCCGCAGAATATGGATCCATTTGATGAGATGGATCTGTCTGCAATGAAAGAAATTGGAAATATCATTGCGGGAGCATATTTATCAGCGCTTTCCGGAATGACAAATCTTACAATTGCACCATCTGTTCCTTATATCGCGGTTGATATGGCAGCCGCAATTTTAAGTGTTCCGGCAATTCAGTTTGGACAGTATGGAAATAATGCACTTCTCATCGAAACAGAATTTGGAAGTGATTATATGATAGGTGGCTATTTTATATTAATGCCGGAAGAAGATTCATATGCCAAAATTTTAGAATCTCTTGGCATCCAGTTATAGGGGTAATGGATATGGGAGAAACGATTAAAGTTGGGATGGCAGATCTGAAAGTGGCACATGCCCCGGATTCTTTAACAACCCTAGGACTTGGATCCTGTATTGGACTTACATTGTATGATCCGGTTGCAAAAGTAGGGGGACTTGTACATTTTATGCTGCCAGATAGTACAAAATTAAAAAATAATACGAATATTGCCAAATTCGGAGATACCGGAATTAAGGAATTGCTCCGTGTGGTACTCGCGGAGGGAGCTTCCCAGCGAAGACTGGTAGCTAAAATTGCCGGTGGTGCATGTATGTTTGAAATGAGTGGACTTTCTTCGATGGGACGTGTGGGAGAGCGAAATGCAGAAGCTGCCAAGGCGATGTTAAAGCAATTGAATATTCCACTGAAAGCAGAAGATATCGGACTTAATTATGGACGAACTGTAGAACTTAATTGTGAAAATGGAGATTTTCTGGTAAAATCAGTTGGAAAGCAAAACAAGATAATTTAGAAGAGGTGCGTAATATGAAAACCAATGGGATACCGGCAATCGTTATGCTTTTGGCAGGATTTGTCGATTGCCTGATTGCAATTCGTACGCATATGACTCTGGGAAGCTTTACCCGTCAGCTTTTTCTTGTCCTTCTGATATTTTATGTAATCGGTTGCATTGTTAAACTGATTCTTGATCGTAACATGAAAGCGATGGAAGATATAAAAACGGTAGAAGAAGAACTGGGGGAAAAAGAAGAAAAAGAGGGCGATGAGCCACAGGAAGAAGCGGCAGAGGATGATACAGAGAAGGAAAAACAGGCAGAAGAAAACGAATAGCTTGGAGCGGACTGAATGAAAAGTACGGATAAAGAAAAATTATGGGATGAATATCGCAAAAAGCCAACACAGGCATTGAGGGAACAGCTGATAATTGAATACTCACAGCTCGTAAAGCTTGTAGCTGGAAGACTTAGCATGTATCTGGGACATAATGTAGAATATGATGACCTGGTAAGCTATGGAATTTTTGGATTGATTGATGCAATTGACAAATTTGATCTTACAAAGAATGTTAAATTTGAGACATATGCAAGTCTTCGTATTCGTGGAGCCATTCTGGATCAGATTCGTAAGATGGACTGGATACCGCGTACCGTTCGGCAACGCCAGAAAAAGATGGATGACGCAATTAAACAAATTGAAATGCGTACTGGAAAGACGGCAACGGATGAAGAACTTGCAAAAGAATTGGGACTGACGGAAGATGAACTGGGAAACTGGCAGTCTCAGCTGAAGGTGACGAATCTGGTTTCGTTGAATGAATTCGAAGAAAGCGGAACAGAACCGGCAATCGATCATCGCCATGCACATTTTTCGCAACCGGAGGATGTTGTCGCGGAGGATGAATTAAAAAAGACCCTGATAGAATCTTTGGATTTACTGACAGAAAAAGAACGAAAGGTTATTGAACTGTATTATTATGAAGAGATGACATTAAAAGAGATAAGTAAAATTCTTGAAGTGTCAGAGTCAAGGGTTTCACAGCTACATACGAAAGCCCTTGTGAAGATGAGAAAAACAATGGGAACTTATATGGATATTCTGATAGATTAGGGTGTGAATGATATGGCAATTGGACCAATAGATTATGCAATGATTCAACGGACGAACGATGTTGAGATGTATAAGATACAGGAAGAAACAAAACCGTTTGTGGATCAACAGAATATACAGGCACAGGTAACTGAGCACGAAAAAATGCAGAGTCAACAGGTTGTGAATGCGCAGGACAGTGAGCAGACGAAAAATGATGCTGATGCCAGAAAAGAGGGAAAAGGGCATTATTTTTCGCAACAAAGAAAGAAAAAGAAAGAAAAAGAAGCGGCCGGTAAAGTCGTGCGAAAGCAGGAACACGGCGGATTTGATATGAAAATATAGAATTGAGGAAGAGAAACATGATAGAAATCATTTTGATTATTGTGGGCGTTATATTTATAATTGCAAGTTTTTTTGTTCAGGAAAAACTGACGGGAAAAGATGTACAGGCAATTGCGGATATGAGCGAAAAAGAATTGAATGTGATTGTAGAAAAAGAACTTAAGGATGCAAATGGCAAAATTGAGGATGCGATTGCAGAAACTTTTGATGATTCTATGGACATTGCCAAGAGAGGACTGGAAAAAGTTACCAATGAAAAGATTATGGCAATTGATGAATATAGCAATACTGTGCTTGAATCGATGAACAAGACACATAATGAAGTTCTTTTTTTATACAGCATGTTAAATGATAAGCATGCAGAGCTTACCGAACTCGCATCGCATTTACAGAAATTTTCGGATGAAGTAAAAAATACGGAGACAGAAGCATTAGAAAATTTATCGGCAGTTGCAAGTGAATTAGAACAGAAAACAACTGTGATGCCGAAAACAGAAGAACGTCTTCCGGAGCCCGAACATGAAGAATCAGTGGAGCCACAGCAGGAAATTCCTGCGGAGGAAAATGATGATGCCAACCATAATGGAAAAATTCTTGCACTTTGCAGACAGGGAATGAGCGATGTGGAAATTGCAAGAACATTGGGACTTGGATTGGGTGAAGTTCGATTAGTGATAGGTTTATACAAAGGGGAGCAGAAAGGTGAAATTTAAATACTATTTACGCGGATGCGGAATTGGAATATTGTTTACAGCAATTATTCTGATGATTTCGTTTCGCTCGGATAAAAATCAGATGACAGATTCACAGGTGATGGAGCGTGCGTCGGAACTTGGAATGATCACACCGGAGAAAACGGTCCCGGAGACGGAAAATATACAAGAGGCAGAACCGACAAATACAGATGAAATAACAAAAAATTCTGAAACCGATAAAGTAAAGGACAGCGAATCTGTATCGGAGACAGAAGGACAAAATACAGAAGAGTTAGAATTGGTTCCAGATTTTGATACCGAGGATGATAAGAAAACGGAATCAAAGAAGGAGGATAAAACTTCGGATTCCCAAAAAACACAAAAAGACGAAAAAATCGTTCTTGAGATTAAGCGGGGAGACGTGTGCCGAACTATCGCGGAAAATCTTGCTACGCTTGGAATGGTCGAGGATGCGGAAGAGTTTCGTAAATATATGCAGAAAAACGGTTACGATCATCAGATCAATGTAGGAAGTTTTGAATTAAAAAAAGGAATGTCCTATGAAGAAATAGCAAAAACGATTACTTCTTAAAAAAGTACTTGAAAGAGAGCCTTTGGTATGTTATAATTCCAAAGGCTTTTAATTTAATTAATCACATGTATGGAGGTTGCCGGTGCCGGATTTACGCTTTCCGGTGGTTGACCGATTGGAAGTACATGGAAGAAAACAACCAAATGGAGGTAAGTAAAATGAGCGTAATTTCAATGAAACAGTTACTGGAAGCAGGTGTTCACTTTGGACATCAGACAAGAAGATGGAACCCTAAAATGGCTCCATACATCTACACAGAGCGTAATGGTATCTACATCATCGACTTACAGAAGTCTGTAGGAAAGGTTGATGAGGCATATGATGCAATCTCTGATATCGCTGCTCAGGGTGGAACAATCCTTTTCGTAGGAACAAAGAAGCAGGCACAGGACGCAATCAAGACAGAAGCAGAGCGTTGCGGAATGTACTATGTAAACGAGAGATGGTTAGGTGGAATGCTCACTAACTTCAGAACAATCCAGAGCCGTATTGCACGTCTGAAAGAGATCGAGACAATGGCTGAAGATGGAACATTTGATGTTCTTCCTAAGAAGGAAGTTATCGCTCTGAAGAAGGAGTGGGACAAGTTAGAGAAGAACCTTGGCGGAATCAAGGATATGAAGAGAATCCCGGATGCTATCTTTGTAGTAGATCCTAAGAAGGAAAGAATTTGTATTCAGGAGGCACAGTCTCTTGGAATTACATTGATCGGTATTGCTGATACAAACTGTGATCCAGATGAATTAGATTATGTTATCCCAGGTAATGATGATGCAATCAGAGCAGTTAAGTTAATCGTTTCTAAGATGGCTGATGCTGTTATCGAGGCAAAGCAGGGAACTGAAGAAGTTGCTGCAGAAGCTGCTGAGGAGACAGTAGAGGAATAATTTTTGCATAATCATTCGAGAATTGGAGGAAAATTAAGATGGCTATTACAGCAGGAATGGTAAAAGAACTGCGTGAAATGACAGGTGCAGGTATGATGGACTGCAAAAAAGCTTTAACAGAGACAAACGGAGATATGGATGCTGCTGTTGAAGTATTAAGAAAAAGCGGTGCAGCTAAGATGGAAAAGAAACAGAGCAGAATCGCTGCTGAAGGTATCGCTCGTGTTGCTGTAAACGGAAATGTTGCAGTTGTTGCTGAGGTTAACTCTGAGACAGATTTCGTTGCTAAGAACGAGACATTCCAGGAGTTTGTTCAGACTGTTGCAGATACAGCGCTTGCTTCTGATTTGAATGGTGGAGCAAACGGTGAAGACATCGAAGCACTTCTTGCTACAAACGGACTGAATGATCTGCTTGTTGAGAAGACTGCAACAATCGGTGAGAAGTTATCTGTTCGTAGATTCGCAAAGGTGACAGGAGATATTGTTACTTCTTATATCCATGGCGGTGGAAGAATCGGTGTTGTTATTGCAGCTAACGGTGCATCTGATGATGCTGCAAAGGAAGCTCTTACCAATATCGCTATGCAGGTTGCTGCTATGAATCCACAGTATATCAGCAGAAATGATATCTCTGCCGATGAACTTGCTAAGATCAAAGAGATCACAATTGACAGTGCATTAAACGATGCAACAACTCTTCCAAAGCCTATCTTAAACAAACTGTTAGACAAGGCTATCAATGAGAAGGTTTGGAGCGACGATGATATTGCACAGTTCGAAGAACATAAGAGCAATATGAATTATGTTTGGAATTTCCTTTCTGACGCTGCAAAGGCTCAGCTCGCAGAACTGGCAATGGCTGATAAGGAATCTATCACTGCTGAGAAGATGTTTGGTGGTCTTGTAGAAGGTCGTGTATCTAAGCAGTTAAAGGAAATTTGCCTTCTTGATCAGACTTATGTTAAGGCTGAGGATGGCAAGCAGTCAGTAGCTAAGTATCTTGAGTCTGTTTCTAAGAAGCTTACAATCACTAAGATGATTCGTTTCGAAGTTGGTGAGGGTATGGAAAAGAAGCAGGAAGATTTTGCTGCAGAGGTTGCTGCTCAGATTAAGGGCTAATTATATTGAATTGTATCATTCGATATCAAAAAGGACGGATTTTTTCTCCGTCCTTTTTTTAAAAGCATAAGATAGACTTTACAAGTACGAAAATTATGTTAAAATAAAAAAGGATATTTCTCGGTGGAGGAAAATAATGAATGAAGAAGAAAAAGCAGCATTAGAACAGCAACGTCAAAGACGCAGTCGGATTACGCGCATGAAAAATGTTGTGATTGCGGTTGTGGCCGGATGGATGGTTGTTTCATTTCTTGCCATTATTATCCTTACAGTACAGGTGGTTCGTTTGAATTACCGGATTGATAAACTTACGATTCGAAATGAAAGTTCTGTAAAAACTTCCATACAGGAAGAACAAACGGAGCTGGAGAATACAGAAAGCATGGATCTACAGGCGGAAACTACAAATATGCCGGCAGATATGGATGCAGAGGAGAATCTTGCAAAAGAAGGCGATGAACATAAGGTTTATCTTACTTTTGACGGTGGTCCGGATGAAAATACGAATGAAATACTGGATGTACTGGCGAAATATAATGTGAAAGCAACATTTTTTGTTATAGGTAATGAATCGGATGAAATGAAAACTGTTTATCAACGAATTGTTGATGAAGGACACACGCTCGGCATGCATTCGTACAGTAACAGTTACAGCAAGATATATTCATCGCCGGAGGCTTTTGGTAAAGATGTTGCGAAACTCAATGCTTATTTAAAAGAAATAACAGGAGAAGAAAGTAAATATTATCGATTTCCTGGTGGCAGCAACAATGAGATAAGCAATGCAGATATGTCAGAATTTATTCATGTTTTGAATGAAAAACAGATTACATATTTTGACTGGAATGTATCCGCTGGTGATACAGCTTCGGATTATTCCGCACAGGATATTGTTACAAATGTAACAGAGGGGGTATCCAAATATAAGACATCTGTTGTGCTGTTGCATGACGGAGATGATAAGTCAACAACGGTGGAGGCGCTTGGACCTTTGATTGAGGCATTACAGAAAATGAAAGCAAAGATTCTGCCGATTGATGAAAATACAAACGTTATTCAATATATCAAGGCAGATAGCGTTGAATAAATATGAGATGGAGGAAATACAAATGGGATTATTTAAGGATTTTAAAGAGGACTTTTCTCAGGCAGTGAATGAGATGATGCCAGGAACAGAGACATCTGCAAAAGACAGCAAGCCGGAAGAACTTGTTGTTAATACGTTAGGGGAAGATGTAGATGTTAAAAAGGAAATATCAAAATTAGACGGTCTTCTTGAACAGGTAAAGAAGGATGAGGAGCCTGCTGTTAAAGCTACTTTAGAGACAGAAATTCCAAATGTAATGAATGAAAAGACGAATGAGGAGCCGGCAGCGCCAGAAATCAGACCGGTAGAGACTACAGAAGAGGATAAAATTTTAATGAATAATGCAGCATTATTAAACAATAATATTTCAATGCCGGAACCACAGGTTGCACCAACCATCACACCAAGTGCACCGGTTAATACAATTAATCCGGGAGCAGTTGCAGACGAGACTTCTGTTATTACAGCAGGAACCGTTCTGACAGGTGATCTTGCATCAGATGGATCTTTTGATATTCAGGGAACAATCAATGGAAATATTTCCTGCAATGGCAAACTTGTGATTACAGGAACTGTGAATGGAAACAGTGCAGCTTCTGAAATCTTTGCTGATGTGGCTAAGATTGAAGGAGAAGTAACTAGTACAGGAACTGTTAAAATTGGTGCAGGATCTGTAATTATTGGAAATATTGCTGCAGCATCCGCAGTTATTGCAGGTGCAGTAAAGGGTGATATTGATGTACAGGGACCGGTTGTAGTTGATACTTCTGCAGTAATTATGGGAAATATTAAATCCCGTTCCGTACAGATTAACAATGGAGCTGTAATCGAGGGATTCTGTTCACAGTGCTATGCAGATGTTGATGTTCAGGGCTTATTTGATGGCAGATAATTAGAGGAGATAATATGAAGCGTATTTTATTAAAACTTAGCGGGGAGGCACTGGCTGGTGACAAACATCACGGCTTTGATGAGCCTACCGTAACAGTTGTTGCAAAGCAGGTAAAGAAATTAGTGGACGATGGTGTACAGGTTGGAATCGTCATTGGTGGTGGAAACTTCTGGAGAGGACGTACCAGTGAAACGATTGATCGTACGAAAGCGGATCAGATTGGCATGCTTGCCACCGTTATGAACTGTATTTACGTGTCGGAAATTTTCCGCTCAGTTGGAATGAAGACAGCTGTATTGACTCCGTTTGAGTGTGGATCTATTACAAAATTATATTCCAAAGATCGTGCAAGTAAATATTTTGCACATGATATGGTTGTATTTTTCGCAGGAGGAACTGGACATCCTTATTTCTCTACCGATACTGCAACCGTGTTGCGTGCTGTAGAAATCGAAGCAGAGGGTATCTATCTTGCAAAAGCAATTGATGGTGTATATGATAGTGATCCAAAGACAAATCCAAATGCAAAGAAATATGACGAAGTTTCTATCGAGGAAGTTATTGATAAGAAACTGGCAGTTGTCGATCTGACAGCTTCTGTTATGTGCATGGAGAACAAAATTCCAATGTATGTGTTTGGACTGAATGAAGAAAATAGTATTGTAAATGCAGTAAATGGTGCGTTTCGTGGAACGAAAGTCACCGTTGACTAGGAGGTTAAATTTATGGATGACAGATTAGTGATGTTTGAGGACAAGATGGGAAAGTCTCTTGCCAATCTTGAAGAGGAGTTTGCAGGTATTCGTGCAGGACGTGCTAATCCACATGTACTTGACAAGCTTCGCGTGGACTATTATGGTACACCTTCACCAATTCAGAGTGTTGCCAATGTCAGCGTACCGGAGCCACGAATGATACAGATTCAGCCATGGGAAGCTTCTATGGTAAAAGAAATCGAAAAGGCAATCCTTAGTTCTGATTTGGGTATCAATCCTACCAATGATGGCAAGCTGATTCGTCTTATTTTCCCGGAACTTACAGAGGAAAGACGTAAGGAACTTGCAAAGGATATCAAGAAAAAGGGCGAAGGAGCCAAAGTTGCAGTCCGCAATATTCGCAGGGACGCAATGGATCATTTTAAAAAAGTCGGTAAGGCAGAAGATATTTCCGAGGATGAAATCAAAGATCTTGAGGATAAGATTCAGAAACTTACAGATTCGTATGTAGCGAAGATTGATAAAGCTGTGGAAGCTAAGTCACAGGAGATTCTTACTGTATAATGGTTGTAAGGGACATTGCCACTGGCAGATGTCCCTTTTCCTGTCATAAGAGAGCATGGAAGAAGGGAGAGAAATCCCTGGATTTTTATGCTGTGATACAGAGATTGAGGTGGATTATGAAAATTCCAAAACATGTAGCAATTATTTTGGATGGAAATGGACGATGGGCCAAAAGTAAAGGCATGCCAAGAAATTATGGACATACGATTGGTGCAAAAAATGTAGAGACTGTCTGTCGGGCGGCAGATGAGATCGGTATCAAATATCTGACTTTGTATGCATTTTCTACAGAAAACTGGAATCGGCCGGATAATGAAGTGCAGGCGCTGATGAAGTTACTGGAAAGCTATTTGAAAACATGCATCAAGACCGCTGATAAAAATAACATGAGAGTTCGTGTAATCGGGGAAATCAGCCGATTGTCAGAGGCTTTTCAGCAGCGGATAAAAGAACTGGAACAGGCATCCGCTGCCAATACAGGATTAAATCTTACGATTGCCATTAATTATGGCAGCCGGGATGAGATGATTCGCGCAATGCAGCATATGATAAGCGATGTGAAAGCAGGAAAA
>URYB01000046.1 GCA_900552085.1 uncultured Lachnobacterium sp. | reverse complement strand
CCCCCAAAAAAAAAAAACCCCGCCCCTCCCCCCGCCGCAACCGGCGTCCGCTTTTTTACTTCCACAGATCCGGGAAGTTATGTGACTGCCCACTGGCACCGCGCCATCGAGATCATCTATGTTCAGAAAGGCTCCCTGTCCGTGACCGTAGAGTCGCACACCAGAGAACTTTCCGCGGGCGGATGCATCCTCATCAATGCCAATGTCATTCACTCGACCAAATGCACCACTCCCAATACCGCTATCGTATTCCAGATCCCGCTGGATTTTGCGCAGACTTATATTCCCAATGTAAATGCGTTGGTTTTTCATATTAATGATACGACAATGGATCAGAAGGAAATGACCAAGATTTCCATTTTTAAAAATACGCTGGAAAAAATGCAGGTTGCCAACGATCTTCAGCCGGACGGATTTTTACTGGTATTTAACAGTCTGCTTTTTGATATTCTATTTCAGTTGTACCACAATTTCAGCACACCGGTACTCCACGCAAACCCTAATAAAAAGAAAAAAGAACTGGATCGCTTAAATCCAGTCCTTCAATATATTGCCCAAAATTATAACCGTCCGATCCCACTGCGCGAAATTGCGGATGTTGCCATCTTACAGCCGGGATATTTCTGCCGTTTTTTCAAAAACACGATGGGTACAACTTTTCTCGAATACCAGAATGAACTCCGGCTGTCCCACATTTATCAGGATCTGATCGAGACCAATGATCCGGTAAATGTAATTTTAGAGCGGCATGGTTTTACCAATTATAAGCTGTTCCGGCGGATGTTCCGGGAAACGTTTGGTGATACACCTACGCGGATACGGAAATTAAAATCAAGTACTGATCTGCATGCTGGGAGTACAGACAAGAATGATTTTATCTAATAAAACTACTAAAACTGCTGCCAGCATCTTTCTCATAATCTCATATATATGTCTAATATCTCAAGCAATTCTTCACCAAGACGATCCTTTTGCGCCCAACAGTCAGCAATTCCTTTGGGATAATATGGAACAAACGTGTCATGGACATATGCAAAAAAATTTTCTCGTATATCCTGTATTTTTTTAACTTTTGGTTATATATATAAAAACATTCGATCAATGTCCATTTTTTCTCATGTAAAAGGACATAATTATAAAAAAATTTTCTATAGATCCAATAAGCCAACTAAAACAGGACATTTCCAATAACTTTTTCCCCATACATCCATTTTTCATTTTTTGACTGGACATAACTATTACATTTTTCTCATATGTCCATTTGCGCTCTTACAAGCATCACTTTATTAGAATATAACAAAACAAACACAAAAACATCACTTCATTTCACCTTGGATCTCTGTTTTCCTAAGTGTACAAGAAGAGGAATCACTTTTCAATATAAAAAAAGCCACCATGTATCTACGTATACATGATGACTCCCCTCATTAAGTACACAGAAAAAGAAACCATACTTCTTTTGGAAGAACAAATTTGCAACTGCTCTGTGGTTCCATTGACTCCGCAAATCGCGCACATCTCAGCCAACCGCTCAAAATCGCTCACAGCGTTATCTTGCAAATTTTTCTGTAAAAAGAATGTATGGTTTCTTTTTCGTCACTTAATCACTCATCTATTTTGTTTCTTTCTTACGAAGCTTCGCTTTCGCCTGTCGATTAATCAATCTTCCGATCAATTCTACCGACTCTTCAATACCATAGCAGGCACTGTTGATGCACAGATCATAGTTGATGGCATCTCCCCAGCGCTTGCCGGTATATGAATGATAATAATCCTGATGCTTATGATCCATCTTCCGAACCAGATTAATTGCCTGCTTCAAATCCAGGTTCTTCAGTTCCATCATACGGCGCACACGGATGGCAAACGGTGCAGTGATGTAAATACTGATGTGTGGAATATGCTGTCCGGTCAGTACAACGTCTGCTGCTCGTCCCATAACAATCATATCTTCCTGCTTTGCCAGCTCACAGATCAATGCGCTCTGACGGAAGAAAGAAGCATCTTTCTTTGACAATCCATGATAACGGTTGAAAGAACTGATCTTGGATGCATCCGGGCCAAATTCTTTGATATCCCGGCGTTCCAGAATCTGATTTAAAACGGCCTCATCATAGTAGTTAATATGCAATGCCTCAGCCAGCGTAAAGCCGATATCCGTACCGGCACTTCCGTGTGAACGGCTGATGCAGATAACGAGGTGATCTTTCTCTGAAAAATTCTTACTCAAAATAGAAGAATTCATATCTGCAAGATCTTCGTCCACAATATCAACCGAGCCAAAACTCATCGGCAGATCGGCAATCTCTTCAAGAATAGAATTATATTCAATAAGTAATTCACGGCGTACCTGCTTATCGCGAATACTTCTTGCCATATTTCCGATGAGAGCCATCTCGCTTCGAAGCAGATGTCCCTGCGGATTGGAGGCAATCAGCATTGTCAGATCTTCAATAATACAAACTTTTTCCCCGGTAAATGTCTTTCCGAGATTTGAACCGGAAGCTTTATACACTTTTTCATCCAGTTCATAGATTTGGTTCGCCAGCTTTTTGTAAATTTCTTTGTTTTCCATAGCCTTCTACCTCCTACAAAAAGAATATCAGTGTATCAATAATAAATACCGGTATCAAAAACTTAATGGAGCATAACATGTATCCGAAGAAGGATGGCATCTTGATACCGTTTTCATCGGAAATAGACTTAACCATAAAGTTCGGTGCGTTTCCGATATAGGTGTTGGCACCCATAAATACCGCACCACAGGAAATCGCCATAAGCATCTTGACTGCAACCGTTCCAACGGTCGTAGCGACACCAGCTGTGGCTCCGAGCGTTCCCGCTGTGGTAAGGAATACCAGATACGTTGGGGTATTGTCCAGAAAACTTGACAATGCACCAGTTGCCCAGAACATCTCAAACGGTTTGGATAAACCAAGTTCTCCACCTTTGCTCTTTAAAATCATAAGCGCTGGCTGCATGGTAATAAAAATACCGATAAACAATACTGCAACTTCTTCGATTGCGCCCCATGTAAAATGGTTCTTTGTGCGGACTTCAGACTTTGTTGTCTTAAAGGAAAGTCCTGCTGCAACAAGAATAATGATAATCTCGATCAGCGTAGGAACCGGAAGTTTTACGCTCTGGAAAATCGGGATAGAGAGCACATTTCCCTGTGCATCCTGGAATGCTTTCACACTCGGAAGCACACCGCTTAATACAACACCCACAACGATCATAACCATAAAAATGATATTGTGAAGACCATTGATCTTAAATGTAGTAGTAGGTTTTGAAATGTCAGGTCTCATACCAAGCGCAATATCTTTGCGGTAAGCTTTGCGGTCGATAAAATAAAAGACCGTCAGTAATATTACCATATTAAAAATCAGAATCGGGAAAAGACGTAAACTCCACTGGAATGGAACGCCTCTCATAAATCCCATCAAAAGTGGCGGATCACCGATTGGTGTCAGACATCCACCCATATTGGAAATCAGGAAAATAAAGAACACCATAATATGGCTCTTATTCCTTCTCCAAGAGTTCATCTGAATCATCGGACGCACGAGAAGCATACTCGCACCAGTTGTACCGATACAGCTTGAAAGCAGTGTACCGATCATCAATAATCCGGTATTCATCCGTGGAGAACCTATGAAGTCTCCTTCCAAATTGATATTTCCCGAAACACAGAACAGACCAAACAATAAAACAATAAAGGATAAATAATCATTTACGATGCATTCCAATACCGTTTCTGCTGTCTCTCCTGCGCCATATTTTACAGCAAACGGGATAACAAATAACAGCGACCAGAGCAATACCGCCCAGCCTTTATTCTTGTCCCACCATTCTCCCTTAATCAACGGAAAAATCGCAATACATAATAAAAGACCGGCAAATGGTATGCACAGCCAAAGTGGTATATTTTCCATTATTCTTACCTCCTTTTAATCTCCGTCTATTTTACACCCACTCCTGCAAAAATGTAACCCCTTATTTGTCAGAAATTTAACAAAGTATTTATATTTTTTTATTAATTTTTGTTAAAATCATTCCAAACATATTTAAATCGTCAACGCATTGTTTGCAATCACTTTCTTATACCATCCGGCAGAATCTTTTGGAATGCGCTCACCTGTCCGGTAATCCACATAGACCAGTCCAAATCGCTGCGAATATCCTTCAGACCATTCAAAATTGTCCATCAGCGACCAGTAAAAATATCCCCGAATATCCGCACCATCCTGTATTGCTCTGTTAAGCTGCGCAAGATAACGTTCTTCAAAATCAATGCGGCCGGCATCATGTACTTTTCCATCCAGTGAAACAACATCATTACATGAAATACCATTTTCTGTAATATAGATCGGTTTCTGATAGCGCTCATATAAAAATTTTGGTCCCCAGTACAGGCATTCCGGCGTAATCGGCCATCCGGTCGCAGTCGTTGGAAATCCCTGATATCTTGGAACAGTTACCGGTTTTCCATCCTCTCCCATTTTTACCATCCAGCCGTTATAAATATTTTGTCCATATATATCGATTGGTTCGGAAATCAGTTTCAAATCTTCCTTCGTGATATTTGGAAGTTCCTTATGAAATTTTCTGAGTGCTTCCTCCTGATAATGTCCGAGCAGCACCGGATCTGACCACCACGAAACATTCCATGTCCAGTTGTCAATCTCAGGAACGCTAAACATTACCTGTCTTGCTGCTTCCACATCCTCCGCTTTGTCCGATGCCGGGTATGGGATTCCACAAGTCGGTGCAAATCCAACCTGCGCATCCGGCGCATACTCCCGGATCATCTGCACGGCACGTCCATGTGCTTTTAACACATTATGTGACATTCTTAATGTATCTGCTACGGAACACTTATAGCCAGGTGCGTGAACGCCTTGCAGATACCCCAGTCCAATAAAACACTGTGGCTCATTTATAGTAAAGAAATGCTTTACCCTCTCCCCAAAAGTTCTTGCAATCAAAGCCGCATAATTTCCAAACCATTCCACAATCTCATCATTGAGCCAGCCTCCCTTGTGGTGTAATGTAACCGGCAGCTCCCAATGATATAATGTCACATATGGTTCAATATTATTTTCCAACAGTTCATCAATCAAATCCGAATAAAACTGCAATCCTTTTTCATTTACTTTTCCAACGCCATCCGGAATCACTCTGCTCCAGTCAATGGAAAACCGGTACGCCCGAATCCCCATTTGTTTCATGATCTGCACATCTTCTTTATATCTGTGAAAATGATTGCATGCTATATCCGGTGTATACCCATCTTTCGTTTTCCCCGGAATATGAGAAAACGCATCCCATATGTTTTTTCCTTTCCCACTCTCCGGTGCTACACCTTCAATCTGAATGGAACTTGTTGCAGTACCCCACACAAAATTTTCTGGAAATTTTACCATGTTTGTCTCCTCCTGATTTTAAATTTTATAACCGTTCTCTCCATAAGCTGATATCACTTCATAGACGCTTTATCGTCCTGTCTCCTTCATTGTATCGAAATCGCATTTCTATATATACAATTTTTTTATGATATATATTGTTTCTTTATGGTATACTATAATATAATTCAAGGGGCAAAAGGTATCATTGATGCTTGCATTCAATTCAATGCATACCTTAGTGTTGACTAAGAAAGGGATTACACATGGGGATTGAAAGAGAATTGAGCTACCGAATGTTCCACCAGCGCGAAGAACAGCTTGAACATGTCGGATATGAAGAAGAAGCGCGCCTTTATTTTGCCGTTGCTACCGGAGATATTTCTTTAGTGAAAGAATATGCGCAAAATTATATGAAGCCAGATGCTACAGGCAATGAAAAAAACGGAATGCTCTCCAAAGATCCTCTCCAGAATACCAAATACCATTTTGTCATTTTCACAGCCTTAATCACAAGACTATGTGTGGAATATGGTATGATTCGTGAAGAAGCTTATACGATCAGTGACTTGTACATCAATAAAATGGATGTATGCAACAATTCACAGAAGATTTTGTACCTGCAGGGAGAAATGTTACTGGACTTCACAACGAGAATGGCAGCATTGGAGAAAAAGGCAAACTATCCGATTCCCATTGCACAGGCAATCGATTACATCAACAACCATCTTCAGGAACCACTGACTTTAAATAAGATAGCCTCGATTCTTGGTCTTACACCGTCCTATCTGTCGTATCTATTTAAAAAGGAAACCGGCACAACAATAAAAAAATATATCCTTGAGAGAAAGCTGAAAGCTGCTGAAACCATGCTCCTGTACTCGGATATGAGTTCATCAGATATTGCAGAATATTTTAACTTTGCCTCACAAAGTTACTTTATTTCATGTTTCAAAAAAACAACCGGGCAAACGCCACTGGAATACCGGCAGCATCATTATCAGACTTATACAAAACCTGTACACGATTCCTCAGAAAACCTATAGTCAACTTTTTCTGCACATGAAGAGAAGCCAACCCTTCCGGGATGGCTTCTCTTCGAGGAGTTTAGTTATGAAAATGTTTATTAAATAAAAAGGGAATAATGTAAAGGAATGATTTCCGTTTACAAGATATAGTATATGCACAAATTGTGTCCTTAATATGTACGATTTCAAAAACATTTCTAAAATTCTCCCCGAAAATTTTAGAAACTTTTAAGATTTTCCCTCTTTACAAATCTTTCTTATGTAAATTTACCCAATATGGTAGATCTATTATTGTGCAGGCTGTGATATCATTGGAAGCAGTTCCTGCATACAGTCTGCGGCTGCATCAATCGCATCCAGTTCCGCAATGAACTCTTCCTCAGAATAATTCTTTGGATGCTTTGTCATATCACCGGCAAAGTTAACAACGTCTGCGATTGCATTCATTTTTCAACAACATCTGCATCCTGATCCCAGCCGTTTGCAACTACCAGCTCATAGGCAGATGTATACATCAGTGCAAGCTCTGCATATGTTGTAGCTACATAATCAGCCGCTGTCATAGATTTTTTAACTGTTACCTTTGTTTTTGCCTGGTAAGTTTTCTTTCCAGCCTTTATCGTTACGACAATATCTGCTTTTCCAGGTTTCTTTGCTGTTACAACGCCCTTTTTATTCACAGATGCAACAGATGTTTTCTTGGACTTATAAGAAATCTTTGCATTATCCGGCTCATTGTATACATTTAATGTATATTTTTCTCCCTTAGCCAACATATACGATTTGACCACCATTGGTTTTGGTTTGGAAGCTGCATACACCGGTACTGTTACAAGCGAACTTGTAAGTAACACAGCAACTGCAACCATCAGTGTTAAGATTCGTTTTGTCCATGTAATTTTTGTTTTTTCCATATGCGTTACTCCTTTTCGTTTTGTATTTTGATAGATTGATTATACCTTTTTGGGAACCGTATCCGAAGGAATGGCGCGAATAGCTCATATATGGCGTGAGTTGTCAATGAAAAATGTGGGGTGTGGATTTTTCTATTGATGAACATTGTTTTATCGTGTGGATTATTTTATAATGAAACTATAATATGATAAAAGGTGAATAATATATGAAAATCGCAGTATGTGATGATGATATCCAATGCATCGCAAAGGTATGTGCCCTGTTGGAGCAATGGGCACAACAGAAAAAAATCGCTCTTACACTCTATCATTTTTCAGATGGAGATGAGCTGCTCCGCGCCCACCAGAAACACTGCATGGATTTAATTATCTTAGATATTATGATGCCGCTCTTAAGCGGCCTGGATACAGCAAAAGAACTACGCAACAATGATGACCATACACCGATCATCTTTTTAACTTCATCGAAAGAATTTGCAATTGATTCCTATGAAGTTCACGCACTGCATTACATGCTAAAACCGGTTTCCGCAGAACAGTTGTTTAATACAATGAGCTATTTTTTAGATGTGTCCAGACAATCCGAACAATATTTTCCTGCACAGACTGCAAACGGATTTTGCAAGCTTCGGATTTCTGACATTGAATACCTGGAAGCCATGAATAAACATGTGAACGTACATATGACAAACAGCTCTGTGCTAGAGATCCATGAACAGTTCTCCAAATGTGAACAATTTTTCACCCCGGAAATTGGATTTTTCAAATGTCACAGAAGCTACATCGTGCAGATGCGTCATATCGAACAGTTTACGAAAAATTCCATCATCACTTACCATCAAGTGACGATCCCGGTTTCAAGAAGCAGTTCCGCAGCCTTTAAAGACGCTTATTTTAACTATATGTTCAAGGTATAAAAAGCAGGAGCGTCTACTACAACACCTCAAAAACCCTATCCATTTTGTAGTAATCTCCTGCATAAATCTATCTTTGAATCATCTGCAAGACTGTTCTGAAACGTAACACTGCCAACACGTTCTTCTTCCCGAAGCAATCCTTTTTCCTCGAGTCTGCGTCGCATTTCCCGTGCCGTTCCCTCTCCTCCATCAAAAATCTTCACCTGATTTCCAAGTACTTTTTGAATCTGTTCTCTGGCAAACGGATAATGTGTACATCCGAGTACGGCCGCATCGATCTGATTGTTACGATACGAATAGAGCAAATCTTCCAGATACCGATGAAGATCTTCCCCATCGAGATCTCCCCTCTCTACAAAATCCATAAGTCCCGGACATGGGAGTGGAATAATGGTAGCCTTGTCCTCATATTTTGCAATAAGATTGTGCAGTTTTTCTTCGTGGATTGTCATAGGCGTTGCCATCACAAGTACACGCGGGTGATCCATACACAATACTGCCGGTTTTACTGCCGGCTCAATGCCAACAATCGGAATATACGGATACATTTCCCGCAGAACCCGCACTGCTGCACTTGTTGCCGTATTACATGCCACGACCAGTCCTTTTGCCCCCTGATCGAACAGACGGGTTGCACAGGCAATCGTAAGCTCTCTCACTTCTTCCTTTGCTTTGACGCCATATGGAGCATTTTTCGAATCCCCAAAATATATGAAATCTTCTTTTGGCATAATTTTTGTAAGTTCACGTAGTACACTGATTCCACCCACACCGGAATCAAATACTGCTATTGGCTGTTTCTTTTCTATATGATACATTACCTGTACGCTTCCTTTCTATGTAAGGTAAAACTTTTAATCAAATAAAATGTATGTTATAATGATTACAATCATTTAACAGTCGGAGGAAACTGTATGGCAGTAGAAGAAGGCCTTTTTGGCAAATACAAACAATGTGAATTTTGCGGACGCCCGCTTCCCAAAAATTACGAAGGTGAACTGTGTCCCCGCTGTAAAGATAATCAATTATTCAGTGAGGTAAAACATTTCATTCGCTCCAACAATGTAAATGAATATGAAGTTGCTGCCCATTTCGGTATTCCTCTCAAACAGGTCAAGGAATGGATTCGCGATGGTCGTATTGAATACCGTACGGAAAATGCAGCATCCAATGTGTCTGCGCTGCACTGTCAACGCTGTGGTGCTCCTGTTACATTCGGCACGCTTTGTCCAAAATGCTTAAAGGTTTTGAATCAGCACGGATCTACTGTTACTTTTTCCAAAGATAAAAACAATACCAACGATTCCCGCATGCATTATCTTGACAATGAAAGTTAATATTATTATATCCGAACAAAGAAACATGCACAACAGATTTTCTGTTGTGCATGTTTTTTGATTTCTTAAGCCTGTCTGCGAATTACTTTCTGCGCATATTTTACCTGAACCGCATCCAGATATTTATCATCCGGCTCAAATTTGATCAGATATGTATTGCCTTCTTTCTGAACGACCATTTCATAATAAGGCTGATCCTTTATCTGTGACGTGTAATCAAGAACTTTTACAGTATTATCTGTTTCATATCGATAGACACTGCGATCACCCGCCGGCGCAATCTGTGAAACCTCATCCATTGAATATACAGCCAGTCTCTTACGGCGGCTCTTGTTCATGATCTTCGCGAAACGAACCTCTCCATCAAAATAGGAGCACTCATATTCTTTGTTTGAACGGAATGTAATAAAATAAAACAATACTCCAAAAATCAGTGTCATAAAAATCATCAGCGGACTATAACAGGCCAATACCAATGATACGATTGCAATCACCAGTGACAAAATGGATAAAAATACTTTTGTTGTAGTTTTTTGAACTGGTGTCAGTACATATACCTCTAACATTTTTTATCTCCTTTAACAAATATTGTATTTATTATACATTAAATTTCCTATTATTTCTATAATATTATACTTTTTTAATAATCTTGTATGGATTTTTTGCCCGTCAAACGATACAATAGATTTATATTTTTCGTTTAATTTCGGGAGGGGAATATGAATTATCATTTAACAGACAAACAGTTATCCGGTTTTACCGATAACATTCGCCGGGAATGGGCAATGACCAACGGCATCGGAGGATATGCAGGCGGTTTCGGCCTTTGTGCCTGCAACCGTACACATCAGGGCTATCTGATTGCCAGCCTGCATCCACCGGTAGAACGCTACCTCGTCTTTTCCAAGACAAATGAATACATTATGCAAAGCCAGGAAGGATATAATCTGGAAACTGCGCAGCACGCCGGTGCAGTCATGCAAAAAACCGTCGTTGATGCCCGGGACGTACCGGATGTATACCAACAGGAAGACACGGTGTTTGTAGCCTCAGATTTCTGTCAGCGTGAACCTGTATACACGCAGGGCCAGCGTTATCTGACCGACTTTAATTACAATGGCACGGTATCATTTACCTATAAGGCAGGAAGTGTGCGCCTGCAAAAACATATTGCACTTGTTCAGGATGAAAACACTGTCGCAATCGCATACAATATTTCCAATGCAGGGCCACAGGCAGTTCTCCGCATCACACCACTGATGAACTTCCGTGAACATAGTAACAGTTCGACAAAAGAAACGTTACAGTTCTGTACAAAAAAGAACGACTTCGGCGGATTCACACTGACACCTGCTTCCAATCCGGATGTACAGGTTGTGCTTGCATGCAGTAAAGGTACATTGATCAAGCGTGAAAATGTTTATGATGAAGATATGCAATACCAGACCGAAGTAGATAACGAATCACCTGGACTGGACACGCATTACTGTCCATATGATATCTCCGTTACGATTCCGTCCAAGTCAACGGTGCAGTTCTCCATCATATGCAGCGTAATAAAAACCGGAGATACCTTTGGGTATCCAATTGCATCCGATACTGCTCATACGCTTGTCCATCAAAAAGAAAAATATCTGGAACACCTGACTGACCTTGCCGGATATAAGCATGACCTTTTTGCCAACACACTGGTTGTGGCTGCTGATCAGTTTCTTGTGCGTCGTGATTCCACAGGGTTGAAAACCGTTCTCGCCGGACTCCCATGGTTCACCGACTGGGGCAGAGATACCATGATCGCCTTTTCGGGTCTGACGCTTTCAACCAAACGCTTTGCGGAAGCACGGGAAATCCTTGTTACCTTTGCAAAATATATCCACAATGGTCTTGTGCCAAATATGTTTCCGGATAACGGACAGGCCCCTTTGTACAATACCGCAGATGCATCTCTATGGTACTTTTATGCTGTCCACCAGTATCTGCAATATACAAAAACGCCAGAAGATTATTCTTTTATCCAGAAAGAAATTTACCCGGCATTAAAACAGATCATTTCTGCCTACAAAGAAGGCACCGATTTTTCAATCTATATGGATTCTGACGGTCTGATCCATGCCGGAAGCGGAATCGATCAGGTCACCTGGATGGATGTGCGTGTCGGTGACTGGGTTGTCACACCGCGCCACGGCAAACCGGTAGAGATCAATGCTCTGTGGTATAACGCTTTGCAGGTAATGTCTGAACTGGCCAAATGCTTTGATGAAGAAAACCCTTATGAAGAACTGGCGCAAAAAGTTGCACAATCTTTTGTGTCCGAATTCTGGAATGAAGAGAAGCAATGTCTGTACGATGTTGTGGACAATGATCTCAAAGATGACAGTATTCGTCCCAACCAGATTTATGCAGTTTCACTTCCATATACCATGCTGCCGGAAGACAAAGCCAAAGCGGTCGTTGCAACAGTGGAACGCGAACTTGTTGCCGGTCTCTTTCAAGGGATCACAAAGATTATCATCCGATCTACTGCGGTTCTCTTCCAAAAAGAGATGCTGCTTACCATCAGGGTACTGTCTGGGGCTATCTGATGGGTGGTTTTATTACTGCTTATACCAAAGTACACCATCACTCCGAAGAATCTCTCCTGCAGGCACGTAATTACCTCAAACCTGTACAGGAACAGTTTTATGATGGATGTATTGGTTCCATCTCCGAAATCTTTGATGGAGATGCACCACATCACTGCCGTGGCTGCTATGCACAGGCCTGGAGCGTAGGTGAAGTTCTTCGCTGCTATACGGAAGATATTCTTCCGTTTTCCTAAAGAGTCTCTTATATGGAACGTCAGCCGGGTGATACATGTCAAGTCTTCTATCAGGAAGACTTGACACATTCTAAAACTTTTTTAATAAATTTAATATTTTATCTTGACAATTGCAGTATCATCATGTAAAATAATCAATGTTCCGCGTGAGTGAAACATGCCTG
>URYB01000045.1 GCA_900552085.1 uncultured Lachnobacterium sp. | reverse complement strand
ATCGATCATGTGCAGGGAGATCCGTTTGCGGCTCCCTCACATGTGCGTATAGAGGTTCCGCTGCGGGATGCGAAGTTTCCGGAATGGAGCACAAAAGATAACCTGACAAAGACGGCTCTGGCAGATGAACTGACCAGACAGTTCGAGCGTCAGGTCGCACACTATACATTCAAAGCGAAAGGTTCCGGAAAAAGCGGATTACTTTCGGTTACACGATGCGGACAGGAAGTGTTAAAAAGGACCGCATGTGAGATCGGAGAAAAACATCTGATCGCACGTTTTTCGGTTGGATTTCCGGCAAATGGAAGAACCATCAATGCACGGGAACTGGAAAAGATCCTGTTTGATTATCTTCCGGCCTGTGTGCAGCAGGCTTTCTATTTTAAAAATTTAAGTGAAGAGCGTTTGCAGAAAGTGATTGCGCTTGCAGAAGATCAGGAGGCAATCCGCAGCCAGTTGAAAGAAAAACATCTGGTAGCATTTGTTGCGGATGGAGCTATTCTGCCGCGTGAGAGCGGAATTTCTTCCAGACCAATGAGAGATTCGGTCGCATTTTCCTCGCCGGACAGTCTGCGGGTATCCATGGAACTTCCGCATAAGGGAACCATCACGGGAATGGGAATTCCGGAAGGAATCACATTGATCGTGGGTGGTGGATATCACGGAAAGTCCACACTTTTACAGGCGTTGGAACTTGGTGTGTACAATCATATTGCAGGGGATGGAAGAGAGTATGTCATCACCGATGATACCGCAGTAAAACTTCGTGCAGAGGACGGACGTTTCATCAAAGATGCAGACATTTCCATGTTTATCAATGATCTGCCAAACAAAAAAGATACCCATCGTTTTTCGACGGAAGATGCCAGTGGAAGCACTTCACAGGCGGCTGGGATTGTCGAGGCGATGGAAGCGGGAAGTCATGTATTTTTGCTGGATGAAGATACCTCAGCTACCAATTTTATGCTGCGGGATGCTCTGATGCAGCAGGTGGTCAGCCCGGACAAAGAACCGATCACGCCGTTTTTATCGCGGGCAGGAGAACTGTATGAGAAGGAAGGGATCTCAACCATTCTTGTAGCGGGAAGTTCCGGTGCCTTTTTCCATATCGCGGAAACCGTGATACAGATGGACAATTATGTGCCTTTGGATATTACGGACAAGGCAAAAGCATTATGTAACAAATTCCCGGTAGAAGCAGAAAAAGCAAAACCGTATGTCCGTCCGGAGAGTGTACGCATTATGACAAAGGATCCAAACGGAGTGAAGCCAAAGCGCGATTACCGCACAGGTGCAGTCAAAGGGACACCGGAGCGGCTGAAAGTAAAACTTCTGGGAAAAGATGGATTTGCACTTGGCCGGCAGAATGTCGATCTGCGCTATGTGGAGCAGCTGGTGGACAGCGAGCAGACGGCAGCTTTGGGCATGTTATTAAAATATGCTGTGGAAAAAATGATAGACAAAAAGAAGACAATCCCGGAAATCGTTTCATATTTGCAGAAACAATTGGAAACAAAAGGCCTTTCTTTCTTTGCTGACGGAGGTTATATTCCATGTGGATATGCAATCCCACGCGTGCAGGAAATCTATGCATGTTTTAACCGCTACCGCAGAGCGTAAGGCTTTGGATAATGGTTGACTTTCCCATGGGGATGTGGTACGATTTCTAAGGTTTAAAGCAAAGAACAGAGATAGTACAGGTTTAAGACATGCAGAGAGAAGCCGGCAGGTGCGAGGCTTTTGTACGAGAATCTGGAACCAGTCTGGGAGCTGCAGGATGAAAACAGAGTGTTTGTTTTTAGAATCTGGAGAAATTCTGCCGGAGGTCACCGTTATCAGAGACAGCGTAAGTGGTTGCTTACGGATGAGTGCAGGCAAGGCCTGAATTTAGGTGGTAACACGGATTTATATTCGCCCTAAACAATACAGAGATTGTATTGTTTGGGGCTTTTTTAAACCAATCATACAAGTAAAATAAAAGATGGAGGTTCACATGAAAGTATCAAAATTAGTAGGATTACGATTTAAAGAAAAGCCAGCGGACTGTGTCATTGACAGCCATGCGCTGATGGTCAGAGGCGGATATATGAAATATGTCGGAAATGGTATCTATTCCGAATTCCCGACATTAAAGAAAATCACATCCAAGATCGAAGCAATCATCCGCAAAGAGATGAATGCCATCGATGGACAGGAAGTATTGTTCCCGGTTGTTATGCCGGCAGATCTGTGGGAAGAGTCCGGACGTTACGAGAGCGTCGGAAGCGAGCTGGTACGTCTGAGAGACCGTAACGATTCCAAGCTGGTTCTTGGAATGACACATGAGGAAGCTGCTGTACAGCTTGTTCGTGAGTATGGACAGTCCTACAACAAATATCCATTTATGATCTATCAGTTCCAGAGAAAATTCCGTGATGAGGCAAGACCGAGAGCCGGTCTGATCCGTGTGCGTGAGTTCACCATGAAGGACGCATATTCGTTCCATACATCGCAGGAAGATCTGGAGAAATATTATGATGTATGTTACCATGCATACAATCGTATTTTTGAAAAGTGTGGTATTCCGGAGGTCGTAACCGTTGCATCCGATTCCGGTATGATGGGTGGAAATGTATCACATGAGTACATGCTTTTAACTCCGGTAGGAGAGGATTCCATCGTACTTTGTACTTCCTGTGATTATCGCGCAAATATGGAAGCGGCAGAGAACAAAGTGACAAACGAAAGTAAAGGAAATTTAGAAGAGTTACAGTGCGTGGAGACACCAAACTGCAAGACCATCGATGAGGTCTGCGCATTCTTAAAATCCGGTGTAAAATCTTCCTGCAAGGCGGTTGTATACCAGAAGAATGCAGATGACAGTTTTGTAGTTGCATTTGTACGCGGAGATTATGAAGTAAACGAGACAAAGCTTCGCAACCTTGTCGGCGAGGACATTCATCCGGCTGAGATTACAGCAGATGATCCATTAGTAGCCGGTTATATCGGACCTTATGGTATTTCTGATCAGGTTAGTGTATACTGTGATGTTTCCCTCAAGGGAATTGACAGTTTAGTAGCAGGTGCAAACAAAGAGGGATACCATTATACAGGACTGAATCTGGAAAGAGATCTGGGAGAAGTTGCATACTATGATATTTCCAAGGTACAGGAAGGAAGCACATGTCCTTGCTGTGGCAAGCCAACCATTACGATCAAGAGAGGTATCGAGGTAGGTAATATCTTCCAGCTTGGAACCAAGTATACCAAGTCTATGCATATGCAGTACACCGACGAGAATGGTGAGTTACAGACACCAATTATGGGATGTTATGGTATTGGTGTGGGACGTATGGCTGCATCCATCTGTGAAGCACACCATGATGAGTATGGTCCGATCTGGCCAATCTCTATCGCACCATGGGAAGTAGAAATCTGCTGTCTGCGTGTGGATGATGAAGAGACGAAGGCTGTTGCGGATAATCTCTACAAAGATCTGTTAAATGCAGATGTGGATGTACTCTATGATGATCGTCATGAGCGTCCAGGTGCAATGTTCTCCGATGCAGATCTGATCGGTGCACCGATCCGTGTGGTTGTCAGCCCACGTAACTTAAAAGAGTCTGCAGTAGAAATTACAACAAGAGATAAGTCTGTAAAGGAAATGGTTCCGGTTACGGAAGCACTCGAGTTTGTAAAGAATTTGAAGGCAGAAATGTTTGCAGCAATCGAGGCAAAAGTAGAGCCATATAAGTAATCGTAGTGTCAAGAGAAAAGAAAAACGTGGAAACCGCAAATTGTGGTTTCCACGTTTTTTATTGCATCGGAAAATCCTTTGGAATTCCTGCTACTGTATTATTTTAATAACTCATCCGCCAATGTATTCATCGCAGCGACGTCAGCATCTTTCATGGTGGATTTGATGGAGACAACCGTGTCACATACGGTAAGGTCTTTCATGGTATCGAGGATGGCTTTCATGCTTTTTGCAGCAACCGGAGCCCAGGAACCATTCTCAATGATTCCGACTTTACGTTTCTGGTATGCTTTATGTCCGAGACGGTTTAAGAAATCTTCCATCGGAGGGAAGACACCACCATCGTAGCTTGCAGCAGCAATGACAAGTTTGCTGTAACGGAAAGCATCTTCGATAGCCTCTGCCATATCATCTCTGGTCAGATCAGTAAAAGCGACTTTTATGCCTTTCTCTTTTAAGATCTCTACCATCTTTTCCGCAGCTTTCTTTGTATTTCCGTGGATGGAAGCGCAGGCAACAAGAACACCCTCGTCTTCCGGTTCATAGCTGCTCCAGGTCATGTATTTTCCAATGTAGTAACCTAAGTCTTCTTTTAAGATCGGTCCGTGTAACGGGCAGATGGTCTGAATATCAAGGGTAGCGGCTTTCTTTAACAGTGCCTGTACAGGAGCGCCGTATTTACCTACAATATTGAAATAGTATCTTCTTGCCTCACATGCCCAGTCCTCGTCAGCGGAGAGAGCACCGAATTTACCAAAACCATCGGCAGAGAAGAGTACTTTCTCAGTTGTCTCATATTCCACCATAACTTCCGGCCAGTGAACCATTGGTGCCATGAAGAATTTTAAAGTATGTGATCCTAAGGATAATTCTTCGCCTTCCGCAACGGTCATGCAGCGGCTGTCAAGATCAGCAATATCGAAAAACTGTGGAAGCATCGCTTTGGCTTTGGCGCTCAGCACTAATCTGGCCTGTGGATATTTCTCAGCAAGCATCTGGATATTGGCAGCGTGGTCAGGCTCTAAGTGGGAAATGACGATGTAATCTATCGTTCTTCCATTTAATGTGTTGGTTAAATTGGAAAACCATTCGTCGGTTTTTCTTGCATCGACCGTATCCATAACGGCAACTTTCTCATCGAGAATGATGTAAGAATTGTAAGACACACCGTTTGGTACGATATACTGGCTCTCGAATAAATCGAGTGTTGTATCATCCACACCGATGTATTTGATAGAATCGGAAATAGTAACGTTACTCATTGTGTTATCCTCCTATTGTAATTCATAATGTGCGTTTATTCTACCATGTTTAGGGAAAGGATTCAACTTCACCCACGCAAAATAAAAGAGAATTCTTGCCTGTCTTTCGAAGGCATGTTACAGTATATATATCGTGCAGAAAATGCCGGTTAAATGAAATATAAAGTCAGGAACAGGAGTAACAGACATGGTAGATCAGAATACATTTACAGAGACCATACGTGAAGTGGCAGAAATTATCCGGACGAGCGCAGAACCGATGTCGCGGGAAGAAATTCTGGGTTATTTTAAAGATATGGAACTGAATACAGAACAGGAAAATATGGTGTTGGAATTTCTGCTGACACCACACAACGAACCGGAAGAGGAAGAAACAGAAGACCCGGAGGTGGATGCGGCAGCCGAAGCGGAAGAAGCAGAGGATGAGAAGAGCGAAAAGAAGGATGACCCGGAGGACATTCTGCCGGACTCCCCAATGTTTCAGATGTATCTGGAAGAATTAAAAGATCTGCCGGAATACAGCGAAGAAGAGCAGATTGCAATGTATCAGGCTCTTCTTGCAGGGGACGAATCCATGGTGCGAAAAATATCGGACGGATGGATGAAAAATGTCCTTACGATGGCAAAGAAGCTGGCGCTTTCTTCAGAAGGATTCGAGGACGTGGTACAGGAAGGCAATATGGCATTGTTCCTGAAATTGTCGGATCTGTGTGGTTCCAAAGAAAAATGTGATGTAGAGTCTGAACTTGAGCAGGCAATCGAGGAAGCCATGAAAGCAAGTATCCGCGAGATGGCGGGAGAGGATGACAGTGAAAATGCTATTCTTGGAAAAGTATCACTGGTCAATGAGGCAAAGAACTATCTTGCAAAAGAAAAGGGAAGTGAACCTTCCATGCAGGAAGTGGGCGATTATACCAAAATGTCACAGGAAGAACTTACCGATATTTATGAACTGATTAAGAAAGCGGATGTGAAGAAGCAGGGCAAATAAGTTTGACAATTTCCTTTCTTATGTATAGAATAATGCGTAGATTGGACTGAGAAAAGGAGACCATACGATGAAAATTTTGATCGACAGCATAACGGAGGAAGTGACAAAGGCATTCGTAGACAATGGATACGATGCGAAGTACGGAAAAGTAACTTTGTCCAACCGTCCGGATTTGTGCGAGTACCAGTGTAATGGTGCGATGGCAGCAGCAAAAGAATACAAATGTGCGCCATTTATGATTTCAGATAAGATTGCAGAAGCTTTGACAGGAAATGCAATGTTTGAGAGCGTTGAGTCCGTGAAACCGGGATTCATCAACTTAAAGCTGAGCAAGGAGTACCTTGCAGGCATAGTTACAGAAATGAAACAGGATGAGGGACGTTTTGGCTGTGAGGCAGCAAAAAATCCAAAGACCATTATCGTGGATTACGGCGGAGCCAATGTGGCCAAGCCTCTTCATGTAGGACATTTGCGTTCTGCAATCATCGGAGAGAGCGTAAAGCGTATCGGTAAATTCATGGGACACAATGTGATTGGTGATGTGCATCTGGGAGACTGGGGTCTGCAGATGGGACTGATCATTGTGGAATTAAAGGAGCGCAAGCCGGATCTGGTATATTATAATGAGAGCTATACCGGAGAATACCCGACAGAGGCACCGTTTACAATTTCTGAGCTGGAAGATATTTATCCGACTGCAAGCAAAAAGAGCAAGGAGGATGAGGCTTTCCGTGAGGCTGCAATGGAGGCAACCAGTCAGCTTCAGGCAGGCAGAAGAGGATACCGTGCACTGTTAGAGCATATTTTAAATGTATCCGTTACAGACCTGAAGAAGAATTATGACAATCTCAATGTATCATTTGAACTCTGGAAAGGTGAGTCTGATGCCCAGCCATATATTCCGGATATGGTACAGATGATGAAGGACAAAGGCTTTGCATACATGAGTGATGGTGCGCTTGTTGTAGATGTTGCCGAGGAAACCGATGCAAAAGAGATTCCTCCATGCATTATCTTAAAATCGGACGGCGCATCCCTTTACAGTACGACAGATCTTGCAACAATCGTGATGCGTATGCAGGATTATCATCCGGACAGTATTATTTATCTGGCAGACCAGAGACAGAGTATGCATTTTATTCAGGTGTTCCGTTGTGCCAGAAAGACGGGTATTGTGGATGACAGCGTAGAGTTAAAGCATATTGGTTTCGGTACCATGAACGGTAAGGATGGCAAGCCATTCAAGACCAGAGATGGCGGTGTTATGCGTCTGGAATATCTTCTGGATGAGATCAACGAAGAGATGTTAAAGAAGATCACCGAGAACCAGAAGGAAAAAGAAAATCTTGATATCAGTGACGAGGAAGCAAAGAAGACAGCCAAGATGGTTGCCTTAGCCGCTGTAAAATACGGAGATCTCTCCAATCAGGCAAGCAAAGATTATGTCTTTGATATTGAGCGTTTTACTTCGTTCGAGGGAAATACAGGACCTTACATTCTGTATACGATCGTCCGTATCAAATCTATTCTGTCCAAGTATCAGGCAGCAGGAAAGACATTGCCGGATACCGCATTGCTTGCAGCACATTCCGCAAGTGAGAAGAATCTGATGCTTGTACTTTCCAGATTCAATGGAATGATGGAAAATGCATTCGAAGAACTTGCACCTCACAAGATCTGTGCATATGTGTACGAACTGGCCAATGCGTTCAACGGATTTTATCATGAGAACAAGATTCTTGCGCAGGAAGACGAGCAGATCCAGCAGTCTTATATCGGACTTTTGATGCTGACAAAGAGTGTGCTCGAGGCATGTATCGATGTACTCGGATTCTCTGCACCGGACCGCATGTAAAATAATAGTTCTGAATTGAAATAGAAAGCATATAAATAAGCCATAGGGAATTGAAAAAGATTCCTTATGGCTTTTTTGCGTTATATCCATGAAAAAGGGGGAAAGAACATTCTGACGACATATCTTCCGATAGCATTTCGGACAAAGGTTACAGAGAGAGAATTAGAGGAGGCAGAGGAAATCCGTCTAAGAGCCGGACAGGCAATGGAGCTTGTGTATGCGGGAGGAAAAATCAAACGCATCGGTGATGTGACTGCAAAACAGATACGGGAAATGCTGAATTATCTGACAGGGTATGCACCGTATGCACGCGAGGAGGAAATGCGGCAGGGCTTTTTTACAATCACCGGAGGACATCGCATTGGCATCAGCGGCCACACCAGTTATTCGATGGAAAAAAGCAATATGCAGGCAGGCAGGCTGTATGACATCAATGCGATCAACATGCGTATCGCCCACGAAGTAAAGGATTGTGCCATAGAAATCATTCCATGGATCAGAGATGGAGAAATGTTATATCACACGATTTTGTTTGCACCGCCCGGGGTAGGAAAAACGACGTATCTGCGGGATTGTATCCGGCTTCTTTCAAAGGGCGCGGGAGGGATGTGGCAGAAGAAGGAAGCGGGAAGAAAAGTAGCCGTGGTCGATGAGCGCTCCGAGATTGCCGCCTGCTATCAGGGAATCCCGCAAAATGATCTCGGCCCCCGCACGGATGTACTGGATAATTGCCCGAAGGCAATCGGTATGCAGATGGTACTTCGTTCGATGTCTCCGGATGTCATTGCCGTAGATGAGCTGGGGGGGAAAGAAGACTTTGCGGCTGTGGCACAGGCAATGAAATCCGGTGTTACTGTTCTCGGAACGATGCATGCCAGAAGCGTGGAAGAAATTTTCTTAAGAGAGGACGCTTGTCGTAAATGGGGCAAAGAAGGAAAAATGCGGTTTGTAGGACTAAAAAGAAAAACACCCGGTATAGCGGAAAACAAAAGCAGAAAAGTGACTGTGTTTGATGGAACCGGGAGGGTGCTATGGGAAAACTGATAGGAATTCTGCTGATTTTGGGCGGTTGTGCAGGACTTCTGTACCAATGGATGAAGGTGCAGCGATGCAGGGCTTTGCTTATGGAAGAGTGGATAAGGATCTTTGCCGCTTTTGAATATGCATTGGAGAAAGAACATGTTCCCATACAACGCTTTTTTCTGCGATATGATGGCCGTCTGCCGGAAGTGGAGCGCTTTTTTGATAGAGTGCTGCAACTGCTGGAAAAAAATGAATATCCGAGCGGGCAGATGGTGTGGGGCATGGTTTTTAAAGAGTGGGAAAAGAAATTCGCATTGAAGGAAGAGGCCGGGCATACACTTAGGACAGCAGGTGATGCTTTTTTCGGAGAGAACAGTCAGGAAAATCTGCGGTGCATGCAGGGATGCAGACAGCGCATGGAAAAATGCGTAGAAAAAGAGCGGGAGGAATTTGTGCGCCAGCGCAGTGTGTATATGCCGGTGGGAATGCTCACGGGGCTGATGCTGGTGATTCTTCTCGTATAAGAAAAAGAAAGGGATGCTATGAGTGTAACGATTATTTTTAAAATTGCGGCAGTGGGAATTGTTGTTACGGTATTAAGCCAGGTGCTAAAGCACAGTGGCAGAGAGGAGCAGGCGTTTCTGTTAAGTCTGGCGGGACTGATCATCGTATTATTCTGGATCGTGCCATCCATCAGTGAATTGTTTCAGACGATGGAAACGCTTTTTTCCATGTCATGATCGTAATAGTCGGACCATTGGGGATTACGGCAGTGTTTCTTGCGCTGATCCTGCAAAAAGAAAAGGCAGAATTTGCAATGCTTCTCGTGCTTGCGGCGGGAATGATCCTGTTTACTTATATATTATTGCGCATGCAGACGATCGTTTCGTTTTTATCGGATATGCTGGATTATCTGCCAGTGGACAAGACATATCTGCTCCCGCTTCTAAAGATGCTGGGAATTGCCTATATTGCAGAGTTTTCTTCTTCGATTTGTAAGGAGTCCGGTTACAGTGCGATTGCCGGGCAGATGGAGCTTTTTGCAAAACTTTCAATCGTGGCATTAAGTATTCCGGAACTGATGTATTTGATGGATGTATTGGAGAAATATCTGTAATGGTTTGGGTAAAAAAAAGCGTGGCACTGATTCTGCTTCTTGGAATATTTCTGATGCCACAGACGGTATATGCCGCAGAGGATTACATGGATGAGATGATGCAGGAACTAAAGCTGGAGGATGTAGATGAGGCCGTGGAGAAAAATGTCACAGAGCTTCCGGATAAGTATACCTTTTCGGATATGGTGCAGAATTTTGTGGCAGAAGGAACAGATGGAATCAGCCGGGAAAATATATGTGATTATGTATTTGACCTGTTTTTCTATGAGATTGCAGCAGTAAAACCATTGTTTATCCAGATCATCAGCATGTCAATATTGTTTGCCTTTTTTGGAAAACTGATCGTCACAAAGTCGCAGTATGTATCGGAAATGAGTTTTTTTGTGGTGTATACCGGAATTATGCTGCTGTTGTTGCAGTCGTTTCAGCTGATCAGCGAAGTTGTGGAAAGCGGTATCGGAAAAACAACTTCTTTTATGACTGCATTTATTCCGACTTATGCCACAACACTGCTTTTGTCGGGAAATACGGCGTCGGCAGGCTCGTTTTACGGACTGGCGTTTGGTATTGTCTATGTTTTGGATCTTGCCATGAAATTTCTGTTTATTCCGGGTGTACATATCTATGTATTGCTGGTATTGCTGGATCACTTGTTTGAGGAATCCAAACTTTCCAAATTTGCTGAGCTGTTTGAGAGTGGGATTTATCTGGCTTTAAAAGTCGGCCTTGCAGTTGTTACGGGAATGGGCGTGGTGCAGTCACTGATCGCACCGGCAAAAGACCGCTTGTCGGTAAGCAGTCTGTATCAGGGATTGCAGGCAGTACCCGGAATTGGAAATTCGTTTGGCGCTGCGGGAGAATTGCTTGTGGGATGCACAATTATGATCAAAAACAGTATGGGTGCCGCGGCTTTGCTTGTGCTCGTTATTCTTGTGCTCGAACCGGTACTCAAAGTCCTTTGCTTTCATGTGATGTACCGGCTGGCAAGTGCTGTACTCCAGCCATTTTGTGATAAACGTCTGGCGGAGAGTATTGCGGGTGTGGGAAAAGGCTGTGGTATTTATCTGAAAATTATGTGGAATGCACTGCTTTTATTTTTTCTTACGATTTCCATGATTGCGGCTTCCACAGGATTTATTAATTAAATGATGAAAGGGGCAAAAGGTTTCATCGATGCATATCATTTTAAATTTTGTAAAACAATATTTTATATTTATGCTGCTTTTGTTTGTGTTTTCCTATCTTGTACCGAAGGAAAATTACCGGCGTTATTTTAATTTTTTTATCAGCGTCATGATGGTGGCGGCGTTGCTTTTTCCATTGCTTCAGATATCGGAGAAAGAGGTCGCAGCACAGACAAAAGCACGTTTGGAGGAAATCGAGGAGAAGATAGGAGATACACAATATTATCAGAAGGGGGAAAACATTTTTGAACAATTTCTTTCAGATGAGGGAATGGCTGAAACAGAAAATAAAGAACCGGACAAAAACTGATTTTCTTATTATGATACTCATCGGAGTTCTGGTGCTGATCGTCATGATTCCCACAGGAACGAAAGAAACATCTGGAAAAAGCAAGCTTACCGGGAATAAAAGCAGTGAGAAAAATACGAAAGAGTATGGACAGGCAGACGGAATTTCGGACAGTGAATATGTCGAACAGTTAGAAGAACAGATCCGTACCCTGATCGAGCAGATGGACGGATGTGGAAAAGCAAATGTCATGATAACACTTGCGGACGATGGACAGACTTATCTGGACAAAAACTGCAAAACAGATGAAAAAGCCAAAGAGGAGACCACCGTGATTTATGATACCGGAGAGGAACAAAAGCCTTATGTTATAAGAAAAGAACGCCCACATGTAGAGGGCATGGTTATTGTGGTACAGGGTGGAAATTCTCCCGCGGTAGTGACCGAAATAACCGATGCAATGATGTCATTATTTGATATCGAAGCGCATAAAATAAAAGTAGTAAAAATGTCAGCGCAGGAGGAATAGCTGTGAAAAAAATCGTACATAAAAATCAGATTGTGATCACGACACTTGCCGTACTGATCGCGATCGCCGGGTATGTAACTTACGACAAGAAAAATGCAGATCCAAAAGAGGAACAGGTTGTGACTTCCGTTAATGCAAACGATGCCGTCTCGGATAAAGAATCAGATTTTACAACCGATATTGCATCGGATATTTCGGATGGAGAAACAGTTGCCACCGCATCTACGCAGGAGGTGAACAATCCGGGGGAAACAGTACTTACCAGTGCGCTGGTGCAGGATGCAGATTATGCGGCGAAAGTGAAGCTGAACCGCGAGCAGGTGCGCTCCAAAAACAAGGAGAGCTTACAGGCAATTATCGATAATGAAACTTTAGATGAAGCCCAGAAGAAGGCGGCAGTGGAGGAAATGATCACGTTGACCGATATTGCAGAAAAGGAATCCAATGCAGAGATGATGCTTGAGGCAAAGGGATTTACCAATGTTGTGGTAAGTATCAGCGATGATGCCTGTGATGTGGTACTGAACATGGGAGATGTGACAGACGCAAAGCGCGCACAGGTCGAAGACATTGTGAAACGCAAAACCGGGGTGGCAGCAGAAAATATTGTAATCACACCGATTGAATAAACTTGAGTTTCCGCAGAATGCAATTCTAAAATGAACACAGCTTCCCAAAGCACCAA
>URYB01000044.1 GCA_900552085.1 uncultured Lachnobacterium sp. | reverse complement strand
CCTCTTGCAACAAATGTCCGTCCAGAAAGCATCAGATAATTAATATTGCTCAAATCCAGTTTACAATTCTTGGCATTCACCATCATCGCACTGTTAAACGCAGCATCTTTGGTTTCTACCTGAGAATCATAATTCTCCTGAAAATTGTATCCATAGTAATTTCCCTTGACTGTAATTGTACTATTCACACCATTCAGAGTCAAATCATCTTCAATATAACTGTTTCCGTTGAGTTCAATGGAAGATGACGCAGAACCGGATGGATTTCTCTTCGTCTCAACATTCGATGCCCAGATAGAAGAATTGCCATTTCCCATCACAAGAGAGGATCCCCTGTCTGTAACAATATCCCCTCGGGTAATTGTTACCTTACCATTGAATGTTCCACTACCATTATTGTCGGCCAGAATGCCATCCTTGCCGGCATACGCATTTCCGTCAACCGTAACCGGACTTGTGTTAACATTAATCTGTGTATCCGCAATCAACGCATATTTCATAAATTCCTTGATTTCATCGCCACCATTGAAATTTAATTTTGGAGTTGTAAATACCAGGTCTGTTGTAATCGTTGTCTTATATTTCTGTGCATCAGTGTAAGAAACTCCGACATTTTTCAGAGTAAAAGTACCCGCTTTGTAATCTGCCTCGTACTTTGCTTTGCCGGAAGCCGGTGTCTGATAATAAGACTGTTCCCCGGCATCACCAATACAGCTTTTCACAATATTAGTATCATAATCTGCAATACTGTAAATAACCGCTCCAGCCTCTTTTTCTTCGCTCTTTGGATTCGTACCACCCGGATTAAATGTATCCTCTAACTTCTCAACATATTTCTTGGCGAATTCATCCTGCAGATCATTACCACTGGCTGTGCTTATCACATAATTCTCCATCACATAAGTGTAAGCATCTTTTAATGCATCTGCCGATTTTTCCCCAGCTCCTGCATGCAGTGCATCCATTACCGATTCCGCACTGTAAAAATTCTTTTTTGTTCCGCGCTCCACTTCTTTCATCTGGATATTGGTAATGGTAACTTTCGTGATTACCACAGCAATTGCGCTGACAACCACAAGTACAATAAGCACAGCAAGTAAAGAGGCACCACGGTTTTCATTTTTTAACGATAACTTTCTCATGGTTTACTCTCCTTTCGCTGCATTGACGGTGATATAAGGCTCTGCTCCCGCAGTATTTCCTTCACCTTTTTTATAAACACTGACCTGCAATGTAATCTTTCGGATCTGCGACTTGCTCTCTACCAGATTATTGGTGTCTGTTAAAGGAATTCCACTGCTGTTATATACCTTTCCATTATTTCCATTCTTTCCCAGATTTGTCGTGACAGATGGAATATTGATTCCTGTCACCGTAATCGCATAAGCCGGATCCACACTAGAAATATTCTGGCAGATAATTTCGATCTCCGGATTCAGCGAAGTGTCTACTCCGATGCCTTTTGTAACGTTAACCGTATCCGTTAATTGATTTACATTGTACAATAAATAGATATGTTTTACGTCTTTTAAACGTTCCTCCGCGTAAGGAACACATTCATAGCTATCATCGGAACCTGAACCACGTAATCCTGTACACTGATAGGTGCAGCTGGCTTTCACGCCGTAATAGGCACCGTCCTTTTGGATATCGATGCCTATTGTTCGTTTCATTTTGTTTCGAATCTGATCACTGGTCAGACGCGCAGACGCATTTGACTCGTATGCAGAATTAATTGCAAGGAAATGTGTCAAAGCCTCCTGTAACTGTGCATTCTCTAGTGCCAGCAGATCACTTGTATCATCAATTCCACTAACTTCCGGAATCTCTTTTGTATTTTCTGTCGGTGTAGTCTCTGCCTTTACAACGACATCATAATCTTTCCCAATATTTCCTGCAGGACCATAGAACACACCTTCGCCACCTACGAACTTTCCTGCGCTGTCAGTTTTTCCCATATCGTTTGACACCGCAGTATATCCATGATCCAGTAGATACTTGATAGTCTCTCCGGTTCCTTCATCCGCCACCAGGACATCCTGATTCTTCAGATCTTCCAGCACCTCCTGTGCCAGAGTTGTTGCATGCTGCTTATCCGCCATCTTTGCATTATACTTCATAGATTCTGTAAAATAGCTCAAAAGCGGAATGGAAATAATTGCAAGGATAGCCATAGAAAGGATGACCTCAATCAATGAAAAACCTGCATTATTCTGTTTTCTTCTCATAAAGACACCCCTTTCTTACTTGTTATCCTGTCATATACTAATTTGTGCCAGATACTGTTCCGGCGTTATTTCCAAAAATATTCTGGACACCTTTGAGCATCATATCAAACTTCGGCTCTACATAATCCTTGCCTGTGTTGGTAATGACATACATACTGAACGTCATATCACCTGTCAGTCTTCCAGTCTCACTATCCACGGAACTTGAAAAATCCGTTATGGTAATACGATCGGAGTACTCATTTACATAAGCAAGCATATCTTTTAAACCTTCATATGTCGCATCGTATTTCACTCCAATAGAAGCATAATAGCCTGTGACCGCCTGTACATTATTGGTTGCTGTATCCGTACTGCTATCATCTGTTGTTTCTGTATTTGTGGTTTCTTCTGTTGTATCGGAAGAACTCTCATCAGCACCTGTATCTGTTGTTTCCGATACATCCGGTGTGATCTGCAACGGATTATACATAGCAAATGTAATGTCCGAAATATGATAATCGTTATGATCTTCAATATCCTGAAGAATCCAGATTACTTTCTCTGTTTTAATATCGGAAGGATATTTTGCAATGATATCTGCCTGTTTCTGTTTCAGATTTTTCATATTCTCACGGACCTGTGGCAAAGCAGCTTCCATCTGTTCCATCTGCTGTACCTGTGCCTGATCCTTTGTATTGCCATCCTCTATATCAGAGGCCTTACTCATGCTTCTGGTAAAGAAAAAGAAATAAGAAGCTGCAACCATAAGGATAGCCAAAAAGATAATGAGCAAACGTTTGTCGGAATCCGATAATTTAATTTTATTCATTTGTCTCTGCCTCTCCTTCCGTTGTTTCTTCTGTCGTATCCTCTACACTTTCTGTCTCATCACCCTCATAAGTAATTGGTGTATAAGTTGCGTTCAGTGTATAAGTCCATGTAGTATTTCCAGCATCGTCCACTGTCTCTGTCATCTGTGGAATATCCAAATTCTGCAGCAATGTCACTTCCTGGAAATTCAAAAGCATCTGTCCTACGGTTACTTTCTTATCTGCCACCATGTTCAGAACCACCATGCTGCTGTCTGTCTGAATACTTTCTACATGAATGTCTCTTGGTAACTGTTCTTCCAACTGATTGATCAACGGAAGCAGCTGCTCGTTGTTGCAAAGTGTTGCACGGTCAATATCTTCATACTTTTTTTCTTCCTGCTGTACCTTTGCACTCTCATCATAAGTATCCTGCACATAAGACAATTCCTGAATGCGTTTCTGTAACTTATTGTGCTGTGCTGTAGCGACCAAAAGCCGTACACTTGATCCCAAAATCAAAAGCACACTGATCAAAGCTGCTCCTGCAAGAATTACATAAGAATTACGCAGGCCATTCTTCTTCACATCCGCTTCACGCATTTCCTTCGGTTTTGCATCAATCGGATGAACCGCCGCACCGATAACGGAAAGAAAACCAACCGGTGTCGCAGCCTTCGGACGTTCCTTTACCTGCCCCGGAGCTTCATAAGTTCCCTGGCTCTGCGACTGTGCGACTGCCGCTTTCTGGCTCTCACTTTTTAAATCAATGATGGATGCAAAGTTGATATCCTGAATCGGAAGCGGCATCTCCTGTGCAAACAGTTTGTGCATGCCGACAAATCTGGAACCATCACCGACAAGATATAAATTTCCAGTAAATTCTCTCTTTACCTGATTCTGATAATACTCGATCGCCGTGTTTGCAATACGAAGATGATAACGCAAAGACTCTGCCAGATCATCATAGGCCTCGTCTGCCATCGACTGTTGGCGCTTCATCTCTTCCTCATCTTCCATCTTCTGCACAACTGGACGATTGTACAGTACATTGTGGCTTAAAAGGAAATCAAACGCCTCATATTCATCCTTAATTCCAAGAATCGGATGATCAATGATTGCTGATAAAGTCGCACCATAACCATATGGGGTTACACGCTGGAATACGAGTTTCTTATTTTCCAGAATGCTGATAACGGTTGCCTGCTCCTCCAGCTGTACAACGACTGCATTCTGCAGGAAACTGTCACACATCAGCTGAACGGTACCGTTTCCGATATAATCAAATGTCTCTACTTTGAGTCCTGCCAAATCAGCAAATGTACAGTAATTGCTCAATAGATTATCCGGAATAGCAACGAGAAGCAACTTAATCTGTTTCTTTCCGTCCACTTCCTCGACATCCATCTTACTGTAACTTACCGTATAACTGCTGACATCCATCGGGAAATAATCGCGCATCTGTGCATCGATAATTCCTCGGATCTTATTGTCTTTCACGAAAGGAATCAATACTTCACGTGTTACAACCTTTGAGGAAGAAAGGGTAAATACCACTTCTTTCTCACGGATATTATGTCTGCGCAACTCTTCCTTTAAGGCGTTGGCAAAACTATCCTTGTCACGGATGTAACCATCCTCCACGGCATTCTCCGGAGTCCGGAAGGCAAATGCCTGATATACCGGTGGATTTTTCTTTCGGTATTCGACTAAAGAGACCTTTGTCCACCAGACGCCGGCCTCAATACTTATTACTTTTCTGACCATTTTCATTTTCTCCTTATGTTTTCCAAATGTTCTGCAGGAAAATATACAAAAATAATTATGCTTTGTTCAGGTTCTCTTCGCTAAGAGGCTGTAGGAATTTTGATGTAATTTTTCTAAGAGTGACGCAACCGGGCTCCATTCGCCTTCCGGGCTCATCTCGCCCTTCTCCATACATCCCTGTATGGAGATTGCTGTGTACAGACAAAATTCTAACATCCTCTATGCTCGAGAAAAATCACAAATCCTAATTATTTTTCTATATTTTCCATCGTTACATTTTGTATAAAATAGAGGTGGCGAAAATTCAACTGTTCATAATTCGCCGCTCAATGATGAAATGCTTCGTTTACTTTAAAGTCCCATCAAACCCATATACCAGCTCCAGAAGCAGTTGCCCCACAGTGCTGCGATATAGATTGCTACCGACAGGTAAGGTCCCATCGCAAGTAAATTATTTTTCTTACTGACTTTCATACGAATTGTATGAATTATAGATCCTAAGATACATGCCAGGAAAAATGCAAAGACGATATTTTTCACACCGAGTACGAGTCCTGCCGTGGTCATGAGTTTGATATCTCCGCCACCGATTGCCTGTCCTGATGAAAAATAATAAAGTGCATATAAAAACAAGCTGACACATACCATTCCAATGAGATGGGATAAAATATGCTTATAATCATATACGGTCATAATGACACCGATCAATCCAATGAAAAGATTCATGGAGACCGGTATCTGATAAGTTCTCTCATCGATGACCGTAATTACTACGAGTGCAGATGTCATGAGACAATAGAGAACGCTGCTGAAAGTAAATCCGTTCGCCATGAAAACGATCACATACAGCACACCATTCAGAGCCTCAATCAATGGGTACTGTATGGATATCTTCGCCCCACATTGCCGGCATCTGCCTCGTAGAAATATGTAAGAAAATACTGGAACCATATCACGCCAGCCCAACTTACGTCCGCAAGTCATACAATGGGAATGACTTGCGATATTCTCTTTTCGAGGAATTCGTAAAATGCAGACATTAAGGAAACTGCCGATTACGATTCCGTATAAAAATATAACAATGTAAAGAAAAATTGTAAGTTCAGTTAGCATGCTGCTTCTCCTATATTTTTATTTAGACTCAATTGTTTCAAATTTTCCAGTATCCTCAGAAACAGAAACCATTGGAGCAGTATTTTGGCATGTAATGGTGATTGTTGTAATAGCTTTTCCATCATTTGATTCAAACTTTAAATCACCCAAGTTACTGATTTTTGACAAATCTTTAAAATCGTTTTCCAATTTAGACGAATTTGTTCCAGATGCAACCGTTGCACCTGATGCATTAATTGTAATGGTATAGCTTGCATCGGTACATACAGAAGCATTAGAAGAATATGCAGTTGTTGCTGCTGTACATAACGCACTTAACTGCTGTACATCTTTTGCTTTACGAGATTTGTTGATATAAGGTATCACCTGTGTACCAACAATACCAACAAGAATTGCCATAATTGCGATAACGATAATTAACTCAACAAGTGAGAAACCTTTGTTATCTTTCTTTCTGTTTGCTAACTTCTTCTGAAATTTGTTCATAATCTTCATACCTTTTTTCTCCTTCTAACTATTATTATTTAATTATTTATTTATCATCACATACCTCATGGCAGGTATATAATAACCTTTATTTTGTTTCTGCTTCAAACGCATTTGGGTTTTGTGGTCCGTCGACCGTAAGCCTTGCAGCCAAGCTTCCATGCTTACATACAATGGTAATTTTTGTAATCTTTTTTCCCTCTTTGGATTGTAAGTTCGGTGCCTTCGTAGTAATCTCATTCATTTCCACAAATGCATTTCTTAGTACCGTACTGTTTGTTCCGGTATTATCCTTTGCATCTACTGTCCATCCGGAAGCACCTTTTGTCGCTGTAATCGTATAAGTCTTTGTACTATCCAACTGATCCGTACAGCCTACAAATGCCGTCGTGGCGTCTGTACAATACCCACTGACAATCTGAATATCTTTTGCTTCTTTTGCCTTATCGATATAAGGAAGTACCTGTGTTCCCACAATTCCTACTAGTATTGCCATAATTGCAATTACGATAATCAACTCAACTAATGAAAATCCCTTATTATTTATTTTTTTCATAAATTATGCTCCAATACTGTCATATAAACTGTACATTGGCATCATAATCGCAAGTACTATTGGGACCACAATAACTGCCATAATAATGATAATCATAGGTTCCATAACAGCAAGTAAAGACTGTGTTGCCATCTCCACTTCCTCGTCGTAATACTCTGCAACTTTGTCCAGCATATCTTCCATATTACCGGTTTCCTCACCAATCTCGATCATGTGATAGACCATCGGTGGAAACACACCGCTCTCATCCAATGGTTTGGATAACGGAATGCCTCGGCTGACTTCCTCCTGTGCTTTCTTCAATGCGCTCTTTACAATCTGGTTCTTCATCATCTCTGTAACCAAATTCAACGCATCTACAAGCTGTATACCGGATCCCATAAGGGTCGACAATGTTCGAGTCATACTGGCAGAAGCCGTCTTAATATTCAGCTTGCCAACCATTGGAAATTTCAAAGCTAATCTTCCCATGATAATGGCACCATTTTCTGTCTTTTTAAACTCTTTAAAAAAGATTACCAGTCCAACAATGATTGCCAGCATATAATACCAGCTATTTACAAAAAAATCGCTAATCGCCATTACAGCACGTGTAATTGCCGGTAACGTACCACCCACTTCATCAAACTGTGCAGTAAAGGTCGGTACAATCTTAATCATCATGATTGCAACAACTACAATGATAACCAATATCAAAATTATTGGATAAATTGCTGATTTCACGATCAATCCCTTTAAATGAGCTTCCTTCTCAAACTGTCCACCCATTCGGCTGAATGCCTTATCAATTCCACCGGTGGCCTCTCCCGCTGCCACCATCTGTATCATCAATGGTGGGAAAATCTTCGGGAACTCTGCCATCGCGGCGGATAACGTATCACCTTTTTGCACGGCATCCCTGACATCTTCCAGAGCGGATTTGAATGTCTTGTTCTCGGTCTGTTCCGCTAACATGTTCAATGCTTCGATAACGGTTACACCAGCATTCAATACACTTTCGAACTGTCGGCAGAATACACTGAGTTCACGGACGCTGACCGCTTTTCCGATATGGATGTCTAAATCTTTGTTGAATGCATTGGCCTTGGTTAATGATACTATGGTGTTGCCACCGGATTTCAATTCCGCAGTCGCAACTTCCAGGTTGCTTGCATCTATGGTTCCGGTCTGTGGTTTGCCATCCGGTCCAATGACTTCATACTTATAACTTGGCATATGTAAAGTTTCCTTTCCTGTCCTCTGTTAGAACAGTTTTTCCTGCATAGTTGCTGCATCCTGTGCAAATTCTACGGCGTTGGCACCGTCGATTTTGTGTTTCAGATACAGGTCAAATAATGAATCATCCATGGTCTGCATTCCGAGCTTTTTGCTCGTCTGCATGATGGATGGAATCTGGTGTGCTTTATCCTCACGAATCAGGTTCTTGATCGCCGGTGTACCGAGCATGACTTCGAAAGCTGCCACACGGGATTTTCCTCCGACAGTTGGCAGAAGCTGCTGCGAAATTACGGCTTCAAGTACCGATGCCAGCTGGCTTCGAATCTGGTTCTGCTGATGTGCCGGGAAGACGTCGATGATACGTTCAATCGTCGGTGCGGCACCGATTGTATGTAAGGTTGAAAATACGAGATGTCCGGTCTCTGCTGCGGTGATGGCAGTGGAGATGGTATCGAAGTCTCGCATCTCTCCTACGAGTATGATATCCGGATCTTCACGGAGTGCTGCACGTAATGCGTTGCCATAAGATTCGGTATCGATTCCGATTTCTCGCTGGTTGATGATCGCATGATTGTGTTTGTGTAAGTACTCGATTGGATCCTCAAGTGTGATTACATGTTCGTTTCTGTTTTTGTTAATGACATCGATGAGGGATGCCAGCGTGGTTGATTTACCACTTCCGGTCGGTCCGGTTACAAGGACTAATCCCCTGCGCTTCTTGGTCAGTTCGATGACTGCCGGCGGTACACCGAGACTTTCCGGTGTCGGAATATTGGTTCCTACAATACGAAGAACTGCTGCATATGAGCCTCTCTGGTGAAAGGCGTTGACACGGAATCGGCCGATGCTTGGATCTGCATAGGCGAAATCGACTTCTCCAGTTGCTTCCATCGTTGCTTTCTGCCGCGCGTTGAACATGGATTCTACCAGTTCTTTTGTCTTGGCCGGTGTCAGAACATCGAACCCCTGCATCTCGTATAATGTACCGCTGATACGGCATTTTGGCCGGACACCAACAGTAATATGTAAATCGGATGCGTTGTTTGCTTTTGCTGTCGCAAGAAGCGCGTACATTGTTGTTTCCATTACATAGTCCCTTCTTTATCTTTTAGTCATCATCTTCGTCTTCGAAGGCAACACGCCGAACTTCTTCTACGGTCGTAATTCCCTTGAGTGCATACTCCACTGCGCTCATACGAAGCGTCTTCATTCCATGTCTTAAAGCGATAGCTTCCAGCTGGTCTGCGCTCTCTCCGCGGGTAATCGCCTGACGGAGATCCGCTGTAATCGGCATGATCTCATAGATACCAATTCGTCCATAATACCCGGTTCCACCGCAACGGACACATTCTTTGTGTCCCGGGTAACGAAGCATGATCTTGCGATTCAAATCCTTGAATCCAAGTGTTTTTGCATCTGCCGGAGAAGCTTCATGCACTACTCCGCAGGTCGGGCACACACGGCGGACAAGTCGCTGGGCGATAACACCGACAACAGAATCGGCAATCAGGTAATTTTCCACTCCCATATCTGCCAGACGTGTGATCGTGTTGGCAGAACTATTCGTATGTAATGTGCTGACCACCAGATGTCCTGTGATGGATGCCTTAACGGCAATCTCTGCGGTCTCCTGGTCTCGGATCTCACCGATCATGATGATATCCGGATCCTGTCGCAAGATGGATCGTAAGACACTGCTGAACGTAAGTCCTGCTTTTTCATTTACCTGTACCTGGTTGATACCGGTCACATTTGCCTCTACTGGATCCTCTACAGTAATTATGTTAACGCCCTCTCCATTGAGTTCGTTTAATGCGGTATATAAGGTTGTTGATTTACCACTTCCGGTCGGTCCGGTTACAAGAATCATTCCATTCGGGTGGCTTAATATTTTATCGAATTTTGCCAGTTCGTCGTCCGGGAATCCCAGTTCCCTTTTGTCCATGGTCAACGCCTTTTTCTGAGCAAGTCGCATTACGACTTTCTCGCCATAGACGGTAGGAAGAATGGATACTCGGATATCGTATTCCTGCCGGTCTACGATGCTGGTTGCTCGTCCGTCCTGTGGACGGCGTTTCTCAGAAATATCGAGTCCACTGACGATCTTAATTCTGGCAATCAATGCTGCGTGAAGGCTGATGTCATGCCGCATAGCTTCATGCAATACACCATCCACACGGAATCGGATTCGTACCTGATTTTCCATCGGTTCGATATGGATATCACTGGCACGTTTGTGCACTGCCTGTTCAATAATCTGTCCAAGAAGTTTTACAATTGGAGCCTGCTGTACATTGGATTCATCCACGGCTTCGACATTTTTAGCCTTATTCTGTTCTTCTCGTTCACGGGTATACTGTTCAGCTACTCTGAGTGCTTCTGCGTTTCCATAATATCGGTCAATTGCTGCCGCGATATCACCTGGTGTCGCAACGTAGCGCTCGATCTGCAATCCGGTAATAATAGATATATCGTCCATTGCACGAATATCAAGCGGATCGCTCATGGCTACTTTGATTACATTCGGATTTTTCTCATGAAATTGAAAAGGAATCAGATTGTGCTTACGGAGAACTGCTTCTTCGGTAAGTTTTGTAATTTCTTCCGGAATCCGGATATTAGAAAGATCCACCGGCTGAAGCTTCAACTGACTGCAAAGAGCCTTCATAATCTGCTTCTCATCTGTGAATCCAAGATCCATCAGAACAACACCAAGACGTTGTCCTTTCTTTTCAGTTTTCTGAACATTCAATGCCTGCATCAGCTGGTCCTGTGTAATTGTTCCTGCCTCTACAAGCAAATCACCCAATCGTTTTTTGCGTCCAAATCCAATTGGTTTATCCATCTTATTTTGTTACTCCATACTCCCCGGTAAATTGTACCTTTATTTATCATTTACTATACCATTAGTTGACAATTTTTGCAACTTTTTTAAGCAACAAAGCTACTATTCACCAGTTTTTTCGTAAATTATCTGTGACTTTTGCACTAATTTTTCACGCACCTTGTATTGTATTCAAAATCTTAATCGTTTTCGTGACGATAAATAGAGTTGCGTTTTTTGCCTGTCACGCATTCCGTCATGGGATGACGGAATAATAAACAATGGCTTAACTGCAGAAATCTGCTGTTAAGCCACTTCAATTTAAATATACTATTTGTTAGCATCGCATGGTACTTTAATCAAATTGCCCTTTCTATTACTTAACAAATGACTTTCTTTCTTTTTCAGAAAGCTCCATTACTTTCTTTCCCTTCGCTTTTGCATAATTCATAAGACCTCTTAAATCCATTTTGGTTTGAATTTGGCTTAGCAAAATAGGTTCCGGTGTTTTTTCTAACGAATCTCTATACTTCTTCATCTGTCCAATCATAGTCATACACCTCCATTATTTTTTTAGCATTTGTTTCATCAATAGCAAATTGATATGGATGCAACATTCCAATTGCTTCCCCATTAAATGTTTCTACATAATGATCAAGTAATTCTTTATTAGCAGCAAAACCATACATGTATCCATCATACCCGTAATCTACAGATTTTTGTGCTGCAATAGCGAATAGATGTCCTCCAACTCCCAAATATCGAATTTCGTCGGTTATTAACCTATTATTGTCTGGACTTGTACACATCCATGCAATATACATAGCTTGCATATCTTTGTCTGGAGCAATTGCAACTAACCCCTGAATATCAACAGACCCTTCAACAACAAGTGCATATATCTCGTTTTCTTCTGCTAACGATGCCCAATTCACATACCAGCCGTTTTTCTTATTATACTTTTTCAAAAATGATTTTCTTCTGACCCTAATAACTTCTGTTTGTATCAGTTCTCCTGTTTTTCCATCCTTCAGGCAAGGTGTAAATTCGTCAATATAAACATTTATCATACAATTAAATTTCCTTTGAATTTGTCGAATATTTCTATATATATTATATGTCAAAATCAACAAATTCTCAATTACTATTTAATGTTCCAACATCTCCTCCACAAAAATCCCATACCCTCTCGTCGGATCATTGACCAGCACATGTGTCACGCCTCCCACGATTTTTCCATTCTGTATGATTGGGCTTCCGCTCAATCCCTGCACGATCCCCCCGGTCAGTTCAAGCAGTTTTTTGTCGTCCACATGAAAGCGCAGCCCCTTGTTGCGGTCCGCCGGTGAATAATCCATCGAATCGATCACAATATGGTACATTTCTAATTTTCCTGATGCATCCGACAAGATCATCGCATCCCCCGTCTGCACATCCTGTTTGTACCCCACCGGATATTCCACATCTGTCCCGCAATAATTTTCATGCGCTGCATCATTCAAAGTTCCGTATATACCGATATCCGTATTGCAGTCCACTGTTCCCAACCGGTCAGACGTTCCATAATAGACCATGCCCTGCAGTTCTCCGGGTTCTCCGCGTTTTCCTTTTTTGATGCCAAAAATGTCTGCGCGATACAGATTTCCTTTGGAAATGCGAAGCAGTTCTCCGGTCTCTCCGTCGCCGATTCCATGCCCTAATGCACCAAAGTT
>URYB01000043.1 GCA_900552085.1 uncultured Lachnobacterium sp. | reverse complement strand
ACCGTCAGGGAGAGCTGTATCACAGATATGTTCTTGGTGTGTATGAGTTACAGGAACGCCTGATTACGGAGTTCCCGGATTTACTGCTTGAGAACTGTTCCGGTGGTGGTGCACGTTTTGATCCGGGTATGTTATACTACAGTCCGCAGATCTGGTGTTCTGATGATACCGATGCGGTGGAGCGTTTGAAGATTCAGGAAGGTACCGCACTTATGTACCCGCTTTCTGCAATGGGAGCACATATTTCCGTATGTCCGAACCATACAGTTGGAAGAAATACGCCATTTGAAACAAGAGGTAATGTTGCATTAGCAGGTACATTCGGATACGAGCTGGATATTACCAAGATTCCACAGGAAGATCAGGAAATGATTCCACAGCAGGTACAGATGTATCATAAATACAATGATCTTGTGCGCGAAGGCGATTATTATCGGATTGCTTCTTATCGGGAAAATCATGAATTCGACTGCTATCTTGTAGCAGCAAAAGATAAAAAGGAAGCATTAGTTACATTTGTGCAGGTTATTGGAAGACCGAATTATCACAGCCGTTGTATCCGGCTTCAGGGACTTGATCCTGCGATGAATTATCGCATGGAAGGAACGGATCAGGTATACGGTGGAGATCTTTTGATGAATGCAGGTCTTCAGGTGGAAAATCTGTGGGGAGATGCACAGAGCAAGTTATATCACCTGATTGCAGAATGATAAAATAAATGAATTGAGGAGTTAAATATGGCAAAAGCAGTTAAGCTGGCCGATATTGCTGCTGTGGTAGGTGTAAGTACGGTTACCGTATCCAAAGCGCTTTCCGACCAGAAAGGTGTTAGTGAAGAGTTAAGAGAAAAGATAAAACAATTGGCAGAAGAGATGGGGTATCAGCCTCCTTCCACAAACAAAAAGCTGGCGGCGGCAAAGCAATATAATATAGGAGTACTCATTCAGGAAATTTATCTGGATAAGTATGCATCATTTTACTGGCTGTTATATCAGGAACTGACAAAGAAAGCTGTTGGAAGAGGCTGCTTTACAATTCTTGAGCTGGTTAGCCGCGCGGATGTGCTTGCAGGAAATACACCGGTGATCGTGCAGGAAAAGAGAGTAGATGGAATTGTTGTCATCGGTACCATGGAAAAAAATTATCTGCTCAATCTTGAAGAGAATGCAGATGTGCCAGTTGTTTATATGGATTATTACGATAATTCCAGAGAAGTAGATACTGTAATTTCCAACAGTTTTTATGGAAGCTATATGTTGACCAATTATCTCTATGATATGGGACATCGGGATATTGCGTATGTTGGAACTCTTTGTGCGACAAACAGTATTACAGACCGTTATCTCGGATATCTGAAATCTCTTATGGAACATGGAATTGAGTTAAAACAGGAATGGATTATTCCGGATCGTGATATTCAGACTGGAAAAATTGATCTGGATCGTGATATTCAGCTGCCGGAACATATGCCTACGGCGTTTGTATGTAACTGTGATCTGACAGCAGGCTATTTGATTAAGAAACTGCAGAAAGCAGGATACCGTATACCGGAAGATGTTTCTGTCGTTGGTTTTGATAATTACCTGTATCCGGGAATCTGTGATATCAATATCACAACATATGAAGTAGATATCTCGGAGATGGCTCGCAGAACCATCCACAAGATATTAAAGAAAATAAGTAATGAGAAATATACATCGGGTGTATTTATTGTTGATGGACATCTGGTGCATAAGGATAGTGTAGCTCGGAGATAGACACGGGAGCCTCCTGCTTGAAAACAAGCGGGGTGGCTCCTGTTTCTTTTTTAAAAAGATTGATAAAGTGGTTTGTATTATCAATGCCGACCGAGGAGCCAACTTCGTGGATCGCCATATTTGTAGAAAGCAGAAGAATTTTTGCCTCCCGAATTCTGCGATGGTTCAGATATTGGATCGGTGATTCTCCGAAGTACTGCGAAAATTCACGGCAAAGACGATAGCGGCTCTTATCAAAACGGTGTTCCAGCTCTTCTAAGGTATAAGGTTCCTGAAATTCGTTATCGAAAAGTTCTTTCATTTCTATCATATAAGGCGGAATCTGATCGCGCAGACGCGTAGAATCCGCAGCGTACACACACAATTCTGTGAAAATATCATTACTCCATTTGGAAAACATAATCGTGTCGATCTCTGTATTGTAAGGAACATGATGAAGCAGGTGTCCGATACAGTCCGGAAGGCAGGATGCTCCGGAACTGCCCTTGGAATACGGAATGTCTCCAGGCAGCAACTGGCGATACATGTCTAAAGGTGCACCGCACAGTATCGCCTGAAAATAACGACAGCGGCCGGACTTAATATGATACTCCAACTGATCGGAAGGAGACAGAAAGAGCAGATGCCCCGGCTGCCCGGTATAAGTCTCTCCATTGGTCAGTATTTCGACGATCCCTTCATATATATAGAAAAAATGATAACAGGGAATGGTCCGCAGGGTAAATGCGCAGGTTGATTGAAAGCTGAAAGATCCTGCAGCGATTAAATGGATGAAGGAATCCTCTGCCATTTCCTTGTCATAGGTATAACAGCGCAATTCTTTTTCGTTATTGCGAAAAGTTTCTTCGCTTATATGACCAGATGTGCTGGTAATTTCAAAATAATCTCCTAATTGCATAGAAAACCTCCGAATTACAATGCTTTTATATTTACACTATATAGGAAAAAAGGATGGGAGACAAGCCGATTTTTAAGTGGTTAAAATAATTTGAGTTAAAAAGTCGGTTAAAAGAACGAAAAGGGGACAATTGTCAAGCAAAAAACCATGTATAAAATAACTAAAATATGGGGTGGTAAATTGTATAAAGTGGGGAAAGTGACCACTTTTGCAAGAATAGCGGATTAAAAGCAAGAATAGTTGATGATTAAATAAATAAAAAAAGTATACTTAAATTAGCTTAAGAAAAGCGATACATATTTAAGGAGGAAAAAAATATGAAACTGAAAAGATTGGCAGCGCTTATGATGACTGCAGCAATGGCTATGTCAGTTGTAGCTTGCGGCGGAAAAAGTGACGCAAAGGACAACACACAGGGGGCAAGCAAGGAAACAGAAGCAAAGGAAGATGGTGGAATCATTGGTTACACAGATCTTGACCTTGACAAGGATTGCAAGGATCTGAGTGCAGAGATCTCTTTCTCAAGCAACCGTACAGATATGGATGCTGATGATTATCCAGGAAAGAACTGGGCATCATACTTAGAGGATTTCAACAAGTTATATCCAAACATCAAAGTAACAATCAACACAATCACTGATTACGATCAGACAGTTCAGACACAGTTACAGTCTGGTGAGTATGATGATGTAGTATGTATCCCAACAATGGATAAAGCAGATATGCCTTACTACTTCGATTCATATGGTGATTATGACACAATTTCACAGACAATCAACTATGCAGATAACTCTATGTATGAGAAGCAGGTATACGGAATTCCTTCTACTTGCAACGCTGGTGGTATTGTTTACAACAAGAAAGTATTTGAGCAGGCTGGAATCACAGAGCTTCCAAAGACTCCAAGCGAGTTCATCGATGATTTAAAGGCAATTAAAGAGAAGACAGATGCTATTCCACTTTACACTAACTACGCAGCTGGTTGGGCATTATCAGGACAGTGGGATGCTTACATCGGTATCGCAGCTACTGGTGATACAAAGTACATGAACCAGGAATTAGCTCATACAAAGGATCCATTCAGAGATTACGGCGATGATACACATGCATATGCAGTATACAAGATCCTTTACGATGCAGTTGCTGAAGGTCTTACAGAAGACGATTACACAACAACTGACTGGGAAAGCTCTAAGGGTAAGATGAACAACGGCGAGATCGCTTGTATGGTACTTGGATCATGGGCTCTTCCACAGATGAAGCAGGCTGGTGACAATGCAGACGATGTTGGATATATGCCATTCCCAATCACTGTTGATGGAAAGCAGTATGCAGCAGCTGCAGCAGATAGAGGATATGCAATCAACGCTAACATCAAAGACGACAATGAGAAGCAGGCAGCAATCATCTTCGTTAAGTGGCTTGTTGAGAAATCCGGATATGCTTACAATGAGTACTCACTTCCAGTTGTAAAGGGAGCAGATACACAGCTTTCATTCGACAATGTTGAACTTCTTCAGGATGAGCCAGCATTAGATGGTGAGGAAGATCTTCTTAACACACTGAACAGCACATCTGAGGTTAACATCAACCAGGATGGTGATGGTGTAAGACTTCAGGCAGTTATCGAGGCTGCTAAGAGCGGTAGCGAGTCATATGATGACATCGTAGCTGGATGGAATGAAGCATGGGATAGTGCACAGGAATCAGAGGGTGTAGAAGTTACTGAATAATTTCTTTGACAATTCTACATGCCAGTTATCATTGGGGCAGGAATTTTTCCTGCCCCAATACATTAGAAAATGGGAGGAAGGCATTATGGCAACTGCTGTTAATACCGTTAAGGAAAAAAAGCCATTTAATTTGATTAAATGGGCAAAGAGCAGAAAAGGCCAGAAGACATTAATTTGTATCGGCTTTACAATTGTTCCGTTATTACTGCTCTTTTTATTTACATATTTACCATTCGGAAAGATGGTACAGTTTAGTTTCTACAGAATGAAATATACAACGCCGGTCGAAAGACGCCAGTACGTAGGTTGGCAGAACTACATCGATGTTTTCAAACGAGATGATTGTTTCGGCGCATTAAAGCTAAGTTTATATTACATTGCGGGTGCATTAATTCAGTTAGTACTTGCATTGTTCCTTGCAACAATTTTAAGTTTCAAGGTAAAGGGAGGAAATCTTTTCAAAGGACTTCTGTTTTTCCCATATTTAATTAGTGGTATTGCAATTGGTTTTATTTTTAAGTTTTTCTATACCAGAGGATTCGTATTCGATACAATTCTTCAGTGGTGTGGCTTTAATTTGGATAATCTTCCATATTGGTTGAGGGATACCAGAGTAAACAACTGGTCCCTGGTAGCAACTTCTGTATGGCGTTATATGGGACAGATGATGGTTCTCTTCATCGGAGCGATCATGTCAGTCGATGCAGAGTTATACGAAGCTGCAAACTTAGATGGTGCAAATAAATTCCAGCAGTTTAAACATATTATTCTGCCAAGTATCAAAACAATCGTAACTTTAAATATTATTCTTTCAATTACCGGTTCCCTGAGTGCGTTCGAGCCTCCATACGTTATCACAAACGGTGGTAATGGAACAGGAACTTACTTCGTAATCATGAACCGTATCGCACATGTATCTCAGAAGGTAGGTCTTGCATCTGCGATGGCCGTAGTATTGTTGGTTATCATTTTGATTTGTGCAGGCTTACAGCAGTTATTCTTTAAGTATGTATTCCGTGAAGCGGATTCTGATGAGGAATCATACAAGGCAAAGAAAGCTCGCCTTAAGGCTGAGAAAGCAGCAAAGAAAGCTGCTATGGCGAAAGGAGGTAATTAAAGATGGCAACAATGAGTACAAAATCAGGAAGACAGTTTTCTATCGGAGCTGTTATCTGGGGATTTGTTAAATATGTGATTTTGATCTTTTTCTCACTTGTCGCAGTAATCCCTCTTATTACTTGTGTAATTACAGCATTTAAAACAAAGGCAGAGTATGATTCAACAAATGTAATGACTCTACCAAAAAGTTTTTTGAACTTTGATAACTTTATTGATGCATTTACAAAAGCAAATATGGGTCAGGCATTCATCAACTCTGTAATCGTAATGGTCTGCGTATTGATCGTATCGGTTATTATCGGAACACAGCTGGCTTATGTACTGGATCGTTTTAAGTTCCCGGGAAACGGTTTTATCCGTAGCTTATTCCTGGTTGCATCTTTACTTCCAGCCGTTGCTATGCAGGTAACTGTATTCAACATCATGAGTTATTTTAACCTGGTTAACAAGCTTTATGGTTACATCATCATGAGCTGTGGTACAGACGTTATTTCTATCTACATTTTCATTCAGTTTATGGAAAATATCTCCGTTTCTCTGGATGAATCTGCAATTGTGGATGGTGCTTCTTACTGGACAATTTACTGGAAAATTATTCTTCCACTGCTTCGTCCGGCAATCGTTACTGCATGTATCTTAAAGGGTGTAGGTATCTACAACGAGTACTACGCAGCAAGCTTATACTTACAGAGCAAGGAAATCCGTACAATGGCTATTTCTCTCTACACATTCGTAGGACCAATGGGAAGCCAGTACAACTTAATCTGTGCAGGTGTTATTCTTTCACTGTTACCGGCATTGATCGTATTTATTCTTTGCCAGAATCAGATTTACAGTGGTATTACAGCTGGAGCGGTTAAGGGTTAATAAGAGAATCAGAGGAATGCAGATATGAATATGAAGGAAGAAATTAAGAACCATCTGGTGTCCGCAATTATTCCGTTTTGGAAGAACTTAAGAGATGATGAGTTTGGCGGATACTATGGATACATGGACTATGATTTAAAATTAAATAAGAAAGCTGAGAAGGGCTGTATTCTGAATAGCAGAATTACATGGTTTTTCTCTAACGCTTATACACTTCTGAAAGATGAGAGTCTTTTGGAAGAAGCAGATCATGGATATGCTTTCCTGAAAGATCACTGCATTGATAAAGAAAATGGTGGTATTTACTGGTCCATGAATTATGATGGAACACCACTTGATACGACCAAACACACATACAATCAGGCGTTTTGTATTTATGCACTTTCTTCTTACTATGAGGCATCTGGTAAGAAGGAGGCGCTTGATCTGGCAAAAGAACTGTTTGCCATGATTGAGGAAAAATGTACAGACGATCAGGGATATCTGGAAGCATTTACCAGAGATTTCAAGCCGGAATCCAATGAAAAGTTATCTGAGAACGGAGTTCTGGCAGAAAAGACAATGAACACATTGTTACATGTTCTTGAGGCTTATACCGAGTTATACCGTGTTTCAAAGGATGAAGCGGTAAAAGAAAGACTCGAGTGGATTATGGATGTATTCGCAGACAAGGTTTACAATCCACAGTTAAAGCGTCAGGAAGTATTCTTTGATAAAAATTATAACAGCATTATTGATTTACATTCTTATGGACATGATATTGAAACAGCATGGCTGATGGACAGAACTCTTGAAGTAGTGAATGATGAGTCTTACACGAAAAAGATTTCACCAATCACAAAAACTTTGACAGAGAACATTTACAATGTTGCATTTGACGGACGTTCACTTTCCAATGAATGCGACAAGGGTGTTGTGGATACCAACCGTGTATGGTGGGTTCAGGCAGAGACGGTAGTCGGTTTCCTGAACGGATACGAAAAAGATCCATCCAAGACACAGTACAAAGAAGCAGCAGAGGCAACCTGGCAGTTTATTAAGGATTATGTCATTGATAAGCGTTCCGGTTCTGAGTGGTTCTGGTTAGTAAGACAGGACGGAACTCCGGTAGAGGGTGAGCCGATTGTTGAGCCATGGAAATGCCCATATCATAACGGAAGAATGTGTATGGAAGTGATGAGGAGACTTTAAACAATGCATGAGAGATATTATGTAGAATTAGCAAAGCAGGAAAAGCTGCTTTCACGTAAAAATGAAAAAAGCGATTTCTATAATGGTGTATTTGACCGTTATGTGAATCCGGTTCTTACAAGAGATATGATTCCGCTTACCTGGAGATATGATTTAAATCCGGAGACAAACCCATTCTTTATGGAGCGTCTTGGAATCAACGCAGTAATGAATTCTGGTGCTATTTATTTAAATGGCAAGTATTATCTGGTAGCCAGAATCGAAGGAAATGATCGTAAATCTTTCTTCGGTGTTGCAGAGAGCGATAATGGAATTGATGGATTCCGTTTCTGGGATTACCCGATTTTACTGGATGATGTATGTCCAGAAGAGACAAACGTATATGATATGCGTCTGACACAGCACGAAGATGGATATATCTATGGTGTGTTCTGTTCAGAAAGCAAAGATACAAGTGTAAATGATCTGTCAGCTGCTGTAGCTGCTGCCGGAATCGTTCGTACCAAGGATCTGAAGCATTGGGAGAGACTTGATAATCTCACAACACTTCGTTCCCCACAGCAGAGAAACGTAGTTCTTCATCCGGAATTTGTTGATGGAAAGTATGCGTTCTATACACGTCCAATGGATGACTTCATTGAGACAGGAAGCGGCGGAGGAATCGGCTTCGGATTGTGTGAAGATATTACACATGCAGTGATCGATGAGGAGAAGATGACCAGTCTTCGTAAGTACCACACAATTACAGAAGCAAAGAATGGTGCTGGTGCTACTCCAATCAAGACCGACAAGGGCTGGATTCATATTGCACATGGTGTAAGAAATACAGCAGCAGGTCTTCGTTATGTAATTTATGCATTTGCAACAGACTTAAATGATCCTTCCAAGGTAATCGCAGAGCCATCCGGACTGTTGATTGGACCGAGAGGTGAGGAGCGCGTTGGTGATGTATCTAACGTAGTATTTACAAATGGTGCAATTGTAAATGATAACAATGAAGTATTTATTTACTATGCTTCCAGTGATACAAGAATGCACGTTGCAACAACTACCATCGATCGTCTGATCGATTATGTATTCAATACTCCACAGGATCCTGGAAGAAGTGTGGAATGTGTTGCACAGAGATGTGAATTAATTAAGAAAAACTTAGAGTTCCTTGCAAAAGAGAGCAAATAATAGGAGGATAATTATGAGTAATGTAAAAATGCTGACTCCACCAGTACCAAATGTACCTTGGCAGGAGAAGCCGGAAGGCATCAAAGATGCTCCAATCTGGAGATATACAGAGAACCCGATCATCGGAAGAAATCCGGTAAAGGGTGTTGCACGTATTTTTAACAGTGCAGTTATGCCATATGGTGATGAGTTTATCGGAGTGTTCCGTGGCGAGCAGGTAAACGGTATCCCATATATTTATCTTGGAAGAAGTAAAGATGCAATTCACTGGAATTTCGAAGAGAACAAGATTCCTTTCGTAGATGAGAATGGTGAGCCATTCATGCCGGTATATGCATATGATCCTAGATTAGTAAAAGTAGAAGACACCTATTATATTATCTGGTGTCAGGATTTCTACGGAGCAGCAATCGGTATGGCAAAGACACAGGATTTCAAGACATTCACAAGAATTGAGAATCCATTCCTTCCATTCAACCGTAATGCAGTATTGTTCCCAAGAAAGATCAATGGAAACTTTATGATGCTTTCCCGTCCATCCGATAGTGGACATACACCATTCGGTGATATCTTCGTAAGTGAGAGCCCGGATCTGGTATACTGGGGCAAGCACAGACACGTAATGGGCAAAGGCTCAGAGTGGTGGGAGTCTCTTAAGATTGGTGGCGGAGCTGCTCCAATTGAGACATCCGAAGGTTGGTTACTGTTCTACCACGGTGTTAGTGGAACATGTAACGGATATGTTTACTCTATTGGTGGAGCAATTCTCGATATTGATAATCCATCAATTGTTAAATATCGTTGTGAGAATTTCCTTCTCACTCCGGAAGAGTGGTATGAGGAGCGTGGATTCGTACCGAACGTATGCTTCCCATGTGCAACCATTCACGATAGTGAGTCTGGCAAGATTGCAATTTACTACGGAGCTGCAGACAGCTATGTAGGTCTTGCATTCACAAAGTTAGACGAGATCGTAGATTATATTAAGTCAAACAGTGTCGTCTCAGAAACAGATACTGAGATCGGCAGAAGATAGTTAGTTTCTTTTTCTTTAACTTCCTGCGGGCAGCCTGGCTGCCTGTCGGGAACCCTCCCTTTGAATTATTGAGAACATTGGCAATCTCCCTTGCCAATGTTTTCTTAAGTTTAAGGAATTTGTGTATACATTAGCCAACTGACAGTGTGTACAGGAGAAAGGAAAAGAATGCGGAAAGAGGAAAGGTATGGAGTATAAAATCAATCGGGAAAATGGAATTACCAATCGTGGAAATTTGACACGGTTGAAAAAGTTGATGAAACGTGCACAAAAAGGAGAGACGATCACACTGGGATTTTTGGGTGGATCGATCACACAGGGAAGTCTGGCAAGTCAGCCAAATCTGTGTTACGCTTATCGTGTGTATTCATGGTGGTGCAAGACGTTTCCACAATCAAAATTTGTATATATCAATGCGGGAATCGGAGGAACCAATTCGCAGTTTGGTGTGGCTCGTGTCGAGGATGATCTGCTTAGTTCCCATCCGGATTTTGTGATCACAGAGTTTTCGGTGAATGATCTTAGTACAGAACATTTTTGTGAAACCTATGAAGGTGTGGTACGACGTATCTATCTGGCAGACGAGAAACCGGCGGTGTTACTTGTACATAATGTATACTATGACAGTGGTTCGAATGCACAGGTGCAGCATGCAAAAATAGGACGTCATTATCAGCTTCCTTGTGTCAGCATGCAAAGTACTATTTATCCGGAGATTTTATCCGGACAGATTGAAAACCGCATGATAACCGAAGATGACCTGCATCCAAATGATCTGGGACATGAGCTGGTAGCATCCGTGATTACTTATTTTCTGGAAAAAGTACTTGCAGAAGTCAATCAGTCAGAAGAGCCGGAACAGAATTTCCCAAGGCCATTGACACTGAATACTTATGAAAAATCCGTGCGCTATCAGAATTACAATTGCAAGCCACGTATGGATGGATTTATTTCAGATCAGGAGCCACAGGGAAATATTACAGATGTTTTTAAGCGTGGCTGGTATGCAAGTGACAAAGGTGATAAATTAAAATTTACAATTGAAGCCACGGGAATTTCCGTTCAGTACCGGAAGGCTGTCACCTGTGGTGCACCGGTGGCACGTATTGTGATTGATGGAGATGAGTCAAAGGCGCGTCTGCTGGATGGTAATTTTCCAGGCGGATGGGGAAATATGCTGGAATTGGAGACAATTACAGAGCATGGACCATTGAGAGAACATACCGTAGAAATTGAAATTGTAGAAGAAGCAGAGGAAAAGAAAAATGCATTTTATCTTGTTTCACTGCTTGCAACAAAGTAAATGTAGAGAATGATTGGAGCGTAAAATGAGCAAAGAAATTTTATTTTTAAATCCTGTATTTACCCACAATATCTGGGGTGGAACAAAACTTCGTGAAGAATATGGTTATGATATTCAGGGTGATGATATTGGAGAGTGCTGGGGAATTGCGGCACATGACAATGGTGACTGTACTATTAAAAACGGAACTTATGCAGGCAAGACACTTGCAACACTCTGGAAAGAGCATCGTGAAGTGTTCGGAGGAATTGATGGTCAGCGTTTTCCGCTTCTTGTCAAGATCATTGATGCAAAAGATGATTTAAGTATTCAGGTACATCCGGATGATGCATATGCTGCAGAACATGAGAATGGCTCTTTTGGTAAGATGGAATGCTGGTATATTCTGGACTGCCCGGAGAATGCAACACTTGTCATTGGACATAATGCAAAGACAAAAGAAGAGTTAGAAGACATGGTAAATAACAAACGCTGGTCAGATCTGATCCGTGAGATCCCTGTAAAAAAGGGTGATTTTATTCAGATTGATCCGGGTACCGTTCATGCAATCAAAGGTGGCCTGACCATTTTGGAAACACAGCAGAACAGTGATATTACTTATCGTGTATATGATTATGATCGCCTCAGCAATGGACAGCCACGTCAGCTGCATGTAAAGCAGAGTCTTGATGTGATTACTGTTCCTGCAAAACCGGTGGAAGACAGTGTGATTCATGTTGGCGAAGGCAAAAAGAATGAGATGCAGCAACTGATTGAGTGCCAGTACTATAAAGTATTCAAACTCGATGTAGATGGAACCGCAACTGTTTCTGAGAATGCGCCATTTTTAATTATGAGTGTGGTAGAAGGAGCCGGAACTATCGACGGACAGGAAATCAAGAAAGGTTCTCATTTTATTATTCCGGCGGGATATGGAGAAGCAAAATTTGAAGGGAATATGGAGATTATTGCGTCAACAGTCGCATAAAAAATGATAATTTATGAAAGAGGTAAACATAATGAATATATTTTTAGATGCACCGGAACTGTCTTATACAGGCCGTGTGGATATGCGAAATCCGAAGAAACCGGAATTTGTATTTCCGGCTACGTCTCTGCAGTTTCGTTTTCATGGAAAGGCTGCAACTTTGACGGTGAGCAATCGCCGCGCATACTGGCAGAACAGTGTTGGTGCAATTATTGATGGTCAGCAAAAGTGCTTTCCGCTTAATGATGCAGGGGAGACAGTGTTGCAATTGCTGGATGAAGCGGAAGATGCAGATCATGAGATTATGATTTTTAAGCGTATGGACAGTTGTCATGAGATGGTTCTTGAAGCGTTGGAACTGTCTCATGGAAGCGTATTGCTTCCGCCACCGGAAAAGCCGAATCGTCGTATTGAGGTATATGGAGACTCGGTTTCTGCTGGGGAAGTTTCTGAAGCTGTGGACTATGTGGGAAAAGAAGATCCGGAACATAACGGAGAATATTCGAACAGCTGGTATTCTTACAGCTGGATGACCGCCAGAAAACTTGGAGCACAGATCCATGACATCGCACAGGGAGGAATCGCCCTGCTCGATCATACGGGATGGTTCAATGCACCAGACTATATTGGAATGGAGACGGCATGGGGCAAGGTTCATTATAATCCACAATTCGGTCCGGCAAGCAACTGGGATTTTTCTTTGTATCGTCC
>URYB01000042.1 GCA_900552085.1 uncultured Lachnobacterium sp. | reverse complement strand
TGCACCACTTTTTCATTTAACTGATACACCTCAAACTCAATACTTTCCATATTGGAATTAAGGATGTGTATTTCATCCCCTGCTTTACACTCTCCCAATTCAATCAGGTAGCGATGTGAAGTCTTTGAATATTGCTTCGTCCATCCATCACTGCGGTTCACTGTCAATGTGTCGGAAGTGCAACTTTCATAATCTGCATAATAATACCCATCTTCCGCAATGTCAATTGTCGTGTCTCCCGCATTCGTATCGGTAACATAAGTTGCCGGATAAAGCATCTGTCCCTCTGCCCCCAATGCAGATGCAAAGGAATTCAAAGATGCCATGCGTTCTGCGGTAGATGAATTCCAGTCTGCGATTGCCTGCTCATCCATGACGAAGCCAAGTGGAAGGCTGAAATTGTTGCGATACAGAAAGCTTTTTCCACTGCCTCCGACCAGTGTGCGATACGGACTTTCCTCCAGCGCACTGTCTGACAACATATATTTTACGGAAAAAAGCGAAGAAGAGAGCGGGGTCGCTCCATTATAACAATAGAAGTTTTTGCCGCCTTCCATAAACAAGCTCTGGAACAGATGGCTCACATCCAGATTCATCAGGGAAGAAAAAATTGTTGCGGATGCATATCCATATAATGAATCGTCGTTCTTTGTCTTGCGCCCCGTATCTTCCACACGGTAAAATCCGCCACCCGTCTCTTCATTATCTTCTTTTGCCATTTCAAGAAGTTTCTCGTAATCGGCTTGCTTTTCGGTATATGCCACACGGCTTGTCGTTCCAAATCCGGTAGCTGCCATATTGACTGCCAGTTCTGCCACTGCGACAAAGACTGCGAACTCCGCAAATACCTGCCGCTTTTTCTTTCCTGTTATTTTTGTAAGAACAAAGGCCACAGCATACACACAGATAAACAATGCGGTAATTACCAGCGAAATTGGCTCTGTCACCGTTTCATCTCCATACCAGCCTGCAACAAGAAGCAGCGCCATAGACACGATAGCTGCCACCGCAATGTGCCAGATCCTTGTGCCTTTTCTCTTTCGAACCGCTGCAAATCCCATCGACAAAAGAACAAAGCTGTATAAAAACGACTGTCTTCCCGGTAAAGCCTGCGGGAAATGCATGCCATGCCAGATATAATCTAACTGGTTTTCTGCAAAACTGACAAGGAAAAATACAAGCATTGCTATGCGTGGAACTTTTTCTTTCCAGGAAATTCTCCGGTTCAATACATAAATCCATACAAGAAATAGCGAGAATGCCCCGGCATACAGATTCGGCCAATGATCATTTCCTGTGTATACACTCGTGACTGCCGCACCTCTTCCAAGTTCTGCCAGAATGTTGAAATAAAATTCGGCTGTCTTTGGAAAACACCCCCCTGCCGCTCCGGAACCACTTAACACGGCAATCTCCGGAAGAAGCAGGATGGCAGAACTTGCTCCGGCAAGAAGCGAGTACCACCCGAACCGGAGTATTGCCCCGCCTTTTCCCTTCTTCTGGGAAAAGAACAATAATGCAAATGCAAATACCAGAAAAATGCAGATCATAATAGAGATATAGTAATTACAGAAGATACACAAAGCGAGCGTAATGTAATACAGACCTGCTTTTTTCTCCTGTACGAGTCTTTCCAATCCGATCATGATCAGTGGAAACAGCGCAATGCGGTCCATCCACATAATGTCCCAGCTGTACGCAGCCACAAAACCTGACAGCGCATATGCCGTCGAGAACACCAGCGCCGGAACCATCTGGTTCTTATGCATCCGGCCATCTTTTCCGATCAGTTTGTAATGATGACGGATATATAGGAAAAAGGTCAGTCCGCTTGCCGAAATTTTCAGTATGATCAAAAGTGTCATAAATTCGATCACATGGCTTTTCGGGCAAAGCAGGATCAGAAAATTCAACGGACTTGCGAGATAATAGGCATACAGCGATACAAAATCGGATCCCAGTCCGAGATTCCAGGAATACTGCAGGCTGCCGCCCGTTTGAAGTTTGTTCAGAAACTCTGTAAAAAACGGACAGTACTGATGGTACATATCAATGTGCAGAATACAATTGTCGCCAAACGGATACACACCATTTCCAATGCATATGATCACGCAAATGAGAAACGGCAATCCAAATGCCGTAATATATGGGAAAGCTTTGCTTTGTGCAAAACGCTTTATCTGATTCATTTTTTATCCCTCTCAAACAAATTATAATATTGCAGCTTCCGATACGTTAAAAGTGCATCCTTGTCTGCGCCAACACTCTCGGTACTGCCTGCTGCGGAAAGTACCGGATACGTATTGCTCAGTTCCAGAAGGTAGTTCTGGTAAGCACTCGTCGGAACACCTGCCGCTTTCAAAACCTGTGCCGAAAGATAATTCAGACTTGTATTCTGGTCACTGGCTTCTTCAATGTCATAATTTGCCCATACTAGATACGGCACCTGATATCTTTTCTTCTGCTGCTCACTGTTCATATCGGAAGGATCTACTCCACTTGCCATCTCAATCTGATTTGCCACCGCATCGCTCGGCTGATGATCGCCAAAGAAAACGATTACCGTCTTTTCGTCTACCTTTGAAAAGTAGGAAACCAGCTTTTCCAAAGCAGCATCTGTCTTATGAATCAGTGACAGATACTGATTCAAAGCATCACTGTTGTACTGTGCCTGTATATCATTTTCAAAATTCGGATACACATCCGTATAACCACCGTGATTCTGCATCGTAACATTAAATATAAATGCCGGTTTGCCCGCTTCTTTATTCTCATAAGTCTCGATGATATGCTGCATATCAGATGCATCACTGATGTATTTCCGGACATAAGACACATTCGTATAATCATCGATAAAGTCCATATGTTCAAAGCCCAAAAGCGGATATACGCGTTCTCTGTCCCATCCGCTGGCATAGTATGGATGCTGCGCATAGGTCGCATATCCAAGACTTTTCAGGTAACTTGCAAGAGATGGCGTATCCTGTTTTACATACTGCTGATATGCAATACTTCCGGACGGCAGAAATGCCATCGTATCACCAGTCAAAAATTCGAATTCGGAATTTGCCGTATTGCCACCACACACAGACACCTGTGCATATCCGGTAATCGTATTTTTCTGTCCCTGCTGCATCTTGTGCATAAATGGCATGTAATCTTCGTTTGTCTGTAAATCGCCAACGACTGCCAGATCCGAAAAAGCTTCATCCATAATTACAATAATATTCGGAAGATCCTGCGTATCCTGCTTTGTATCTTCTGTCTTTTCATAACTTTCCAATGTCTTCTGCGCGTCTTTTGCACTGTATCCCTGCGGTTTGTCTACCACAACATACGCCAGGTTCATGGCAAATGTCACCGCCATACCATTGACCTCTGTCATATATGCCGGTGTAAACAAAAACGGATACAGATAATGTTTTGTCTGAAAATCCTCTTTCTGTAGTGTATTTACGAAAAGGCAGGTCACTAAGACACTGACCACTAATGCGCCAAGTCTTACCTGCAATTTGATTTTCGGGGCTTTTTTCAAAAAGTGAACCAGAATAAGCGCTGCGATAAAAATAAGCGTTACGATCACCATGCGCATATCGGGTGTAAAATCATAATTTTCTGCCACGCTCGTCGCTGTACGCACGGAAAAAATGTCCCAGGGTACAAACGGCGTTGAACGAAACTTCATCACATAATGATTGGTGATTCCAAATACCATGGCAATTCCAAACAATATGCGGGCTGCAGCGCGCATATGTCCGACTGCCAGATAAATGATCCATGCGAGCAGTTCAAATATGAAAATATTAAAAAACTGTGCTTCCGTTCGGACTTCCAGCAGTGCATTGTGTTCATACGATTCCATCAAATAAAATGTGCCGATCGGCAACAATGCGTACACAACAAAATACAAAACCGGCTGTATTTTTTTACGATCTAATTCCATGATACTTCTTTCTATCGCAGGATATATCTTTTCTAAATTTGTAACGATTAAAAAAAAGGTGCGATAAACTCCTTCCAGACATAGTCTGTTTGAATTTTATCACACCTTGTTTGTTTTTTGAATGAATTTCACATTTTTTTCATGAATCCGGGACAGCTTCTAATAATTCGACAAAACCAGACGTTCCCTGTACACACGGTCCATGGAATCAATCACTCTGCGGGCCTGTCCATAGCGCCGCGGATTGATGGTAATCACCCACATGGTATCTGCACCTTTGTACGCCTCTCTCTTGAAAAAAGGAATACGCTTGCTGTTCTTCGTAAATGGAATGTGCTGCTCCAAAAGCACCTCTGCCGTCTGATTTCCAACGCGGGCATTTGTCGTGCGGCAAAGTTCCACATCATTGTCCTTATAGTTTCCAAGTTTCTTTGTCATCTTCTGTCTCTACCTCCGTCGTTTATTTTACTTTTACCTGAATCTGTTTTCCCAGTCCGCCTGCTACTTTCACAAGGAAATCCAGACTCGGATTATATCTTCCACTCTCTAATCGGGAAATGTTTGATTTCTTCGTTCCCACGCGGTCCGCCAGTGATTCCTGCGTCATCCCCTGTGACTTGCGGACTTCACGAAGCTGCTGCGCAACTTCTTCCCTCGTTGCATTTGTTTCTTTCATTTTCCCTCCCCAAATTTTCTAAATATCCTTTTCTAAGTTATCATATATGATAACTTTTGTCAAACGAAAAGGAATGCTCAAATTTTTGCTTGCATTCCACCGTATCTTATGCTAGTATAATATTTGTTCGCGCCGGCATGTCGGAATTGGCAGACGAGGCAGACTCAAAATCTGTTGATGGCAACATCGTGTGGGTTCAAGTCCCACTGCCGGCAGTAATTTGAAAGATTTCTGGTTTTCAGGAATCTTTTTTTATTGTAATTGTATAGGAAATTCCTTTGGAATTATTCGCAAAAAAATAGAAGGACTGCATCTGAATATGCATTCCTTCTATTTTTATATCTTATCTTTCAGGACTATTCGGTAATTTTAAGATCATCAAAGCAGTCAAATGTTGCAAAATAATCAGCCGGTGTCTCTGCACGGCGAATCATCTGTACACTTCCATCCTCTTTCAACAATAATTCTGCGGAACGAAGACGTCCGTTGTAATTGTATCCCATAGAGAATCCGTGTGCACCTGTATCATGAATCACCAGATAATCTCCCATATCAATCTTTGGCAGCTTGCGGTCGACTGCGAACTTGTCACAGTTCTCACACAGGCTTCCTGTCACATCATACGTATGGTCACAAGGTGCATTCTCTTTTCCAAGGACTGTAATATGATGATATGCTCCGTAGATTGCCGGACGCATCAGGTTTGCAGCACATGCATCTACACCGATATACTCTTTGTAGATATGTTTTTCATGGATTGCCTTTGTCACAAGACATCCATAAGGTCCTAACATAAAACGTCCCATCTCGGTATAGATAGAAACATCGCCAAGACCTGCCGGTACAAGGATCTCATCGAATTTCTTGTGTACACCCTCTCCGATCACACGGATGTCGTTTGGCTCTTTGTCTGGTGTATAAGGGATTCCAACACCACCGGAAAGGTTTACGAACTTGATGTCGCAACCGGTCTTTTCTTTTAACTCAACGATGAGTTCGAATAATTCCCCGGCAAGCTTCGGATAATATTCGTTTGTTACGGTATTACTTGCAAGGAATGCATGTACGCCGAAATACTTTGCGCCCTTGCTCTTTAAAATCTTGAAAGCCTCGATAAGCTGGTCTTTTGTCATTCCGTACTTGGAATCTCCAGGGTTGTCCATGATTCCATTACTCAACTCAAACACTCCACCCGGATTGTAACGGCAGCTGATGGTCTCCGGAATATGGCCAATGGTCTCCTCCAGGAAATCAATGTGTGTGAAATCATCCAGATTGATGATTGCACCTAATTTGTCTGCATATGCAAATTCTTCTGCCGGTGTATCATTGGAAGAAAACATAATGTGTTTTCCATCAAATCCGCAGGATTTGGAAAGCATAAGCTCTGTGTAGGAAGAACAATCGCATCCCATATCGTATTCCTGTAAAATTTTAAGAATGTACGGATTTGGAGTTGCTTTTACTGCAAAATACTCGCGGAATCCAGGGTTCCAGGAGAACGCTTCCTTTACTGCTTTTGCATTGTCGCGAATTCCTTTTTCATCATATAAATGAAATGGTGTCGGATATGTCTTTACAATCTCCTCTACCTGACTTTTGGTTACAAATGGTTTCTTTTCCATATTCGGTCTCCTCTGTCTGCTTTATTTGTGAGCCACGACTGGTGGCTTACCTATCTATACTTTGCAATCTATGCTACAACAACTATTTTACAAATTCAAGCAATTTTCGGCTTTTACTTCAAATTTATCAATAGATATGTTAAAATAGTGGCGTTGAATATCGTTTATTATACAAAGGATGAATTTATATGAGCGTAACTGTATTGCCTTATCTGACGGATATAAGCGCTGCATCTTCAGCACCGGCTTCGACCAAACAGACAACAGGCGAAACAAATACTAATTTCAAAGATGTTTTAGACGCGGTCACGAGCGCGCAGCAGAAGATGGCAGTGGACGCATTAATCGCGGCCAGTGGTTCCGGCTCTGTATCGGTCACTACTGTGCAGAAGATTCTCGGTTTTAATCCACAATACACCGTCTCCTCCACGCAGACGCCTGTTGCTACTACGCAGGAGACCGCAAATAATACAGCAAATACCGATTCCGCATCTGCGACATCCTCAACAACCAGGACTACGCAGACGGCCAAGACAACCACCAGTGATTCTGACAAAGATTCTCTCGGCTGTCCTTCCGAACTGGAACCTTATTTCAAAGAAGCCGCGGAAAAATATAATGTAGATGTCAATCTTCTTAAAGCAATTGCCAAAGCCGAATCCAACTTCAATCCGAACGCTGTAAGTTCGGCAGGTGCGCTTGGTATCATGCAGCTGATGCCTTCTACCGCAAGTAGTCTTGGCATCTCCAATGCCTACAATGCAAAAGCAAATATCATGGGGGGTGCGCAAGTGATTGCTGCAAACTTAAAGAAATATAACGGAGATGTCTCCCTTGCTCTGGCTGCATACAATGCAGGCTCCGGCAATGTTGACAAATACGGCGGCATCCCGCCTTTCAAAGAAACCCAGAATTATGTCAAAAAAGTAATGAACTATTATAAAAACGCGTAGCATCTTGCCACGCGTTTTTGTATTTCAGGACTTCCTGAATTGTCATCTTATTTTTATAATTTCAAGCCAGACAACAAAGCTCCAAGGCTTGTAGATGCATTCTCATTGGAAATATATTCCTCTGCCTGTGCGCTCTCCTCATCTTCCACCTCATCCGGCATAATCTCTTCCAAAGCTTTCATGCTCAGACTGACACGGTTATCATTTGTGTTAATGATTTTTGCCTTTACTTTCTGTCCCTCTTTTAATACTTCATGCACGGAACCGATACGTTTCTGGCAAATCTGTGAGATGTGTACGAGTCCACTGATTCCGTTTCCAAGATTGATAAAAGCTCCGTATGGCATAATAGACTCTACGGTTCCCTCTACAACGGTTCCCGGAACAAGCATTGCGATACGGTGATTGCGCTCTTCCTCCTGCTGCTTTCTTGCCACGACTTTTCCAGATAAAACAAGTTTATTTTTCTCTTTATCCACATTGATAACTTCTACCGCTACTTCTTTTCCAATCCACTTATCGGTATCTTCCACATAATCTGTAGAAAGCTGTGATGCCGGAATAAATGCGCGAATTCCCTCTAAGAAGGTAACAACACCACTTGGCACACTCTCTTTGATGCGAACAGTCACAACGGTCTCGTTCTCCATCATTTCTGCCAGTTTATCCCATGCCAGCACATCATTTGCCTCTTTCTTTGAAAGTTCAATGTTACCGTTTCCATCGTCCACTTTGATCACTGTCGCTTCAATCACATCACCGATCTGCAGCTGTTCCTTCGGGTTAAAATCCGGATCGTTGCTCAGATTCTCCGTTTTAATGATTCCCTGTGTATAATAATTGAGATCTAAGGTCACATCTTCCTCGGATACTGCAATTACCGTTCCGCTTACGATATCGCCTTCGTTGATGGTCCGAAACGAACGCTCCAGTTCCTTTTCATAGTCTTTCATTGATTCTGTTGCATTTTCTGCCACTTGTTTTCCCTCCTTTGCTCATCCGTCTGTGCAACGGCGAGTCTGTCTTTACCCGCATTATAACATATTTTCCATAAAAGCTTTATTATTTTTTTGTTTTGTCGATATATATGTTGTAAGCGCAAGTTGCGCAGTTCGGCCGAATATGCAGACAACTTAATAACCTAAGGAAAGACCAGGGACGGTATCCGCGAACAAAAGGGAATTTTTCGCAGAGACCGTCCTTTTATTCTTCACTTTAAATAGAAAGGGTGAACCTATTGATTATTCAGTCTAATACCATGCATACGAATGCGCGAAGGACTTACCGTTCTTCAGAGACAAGCATTACCAACACAACACGTTGGGATAATTCCGGCGCAATGATATTTTCCATGCATGACGCGCAGTCACGTCAGGAATCCATCTATACGGAAAGCCACAATGGACAAAAAGATACCGGAAACAGCAATGCTTCTATGAATGCAAACGAAGATTCAAATGGAGATACCATGGATGATCTGATGCAGCGTTTTCTATCTACACCAAATGTGCATCGCAACAATCTGCAGTCCAATATTTCTTCGATTCAGAAAATCCGCCAACAGGCGATCGACTATCTTCTTTATATTTTATTTGGAAGCCGGTACGGCGAATCGGATCCGACCGCAGATGCCTCTGACACAGCGTCTTTTTCCAACGCTCTCGCCTCTGCTTCAAATGATGCAAACTCGCTGACAGGAGAAGGCGGCCAGACCTACCAGTACTTTTATTATTCCGAGCAGGAAACTACCTGCTTTGATACTCAGGGAATCGTGCGCACTGCCGATGGCCGGGAAATTTCTTTTAACCTCAGCCTTGAGATGTCCCGTTCCTTCACGCAGATGTCCGAGAATATTGTGAATTTTGGCAAACCACGTCTCTGCGATCCGCTTGTCATCAACTTAGACAATAATATTGCTGACGTATCGGATCAGAAATTTTATTTTGATATTGATGCAGATGGTTCCGACGAATCCATCTCAATGCTCAATTCCGGCAGCGGTTACCTCGCTTTGGATAAAAACGGAGATGGCGTCATCAACGATGGCAATGAGCTTTTTGGAACACAAAGCGGCAACGGTTTTGCCGATCTTGCCGCCTATGACAAAGATAAAAATGGCTGGATCGATGAAGCCGACGAAATCTTTCAAAAACTTCGCATCTGGACCAAAGACGAAAACGGAAACGATAAACTTCTGACTCTATCAGAAGCAGGCGTGGGCGCGATCTATCTCGGATATGAAAATACAGATTTTTCGTTAAACAATCAGACGGATAATCAGACCAATGCACAGATTCGGAAAAGCGGTGTGTTCTTATATGAAAACAGAAATGTTGGAACAGTGCAGCAATTAGATCTTGCAACTTAATATCAATTGAAAAATATCGGTTTTATTTTTTGAAATATCTTGACAGTTTGTTCAATTCATTGTAAAATGCAATAGTTGACGCAAGTCAAGATATTGCTGATGTGGCTCAGAGGTAGAGCACTTCCTTGGTAAGGAAGGGGTCACGGGTTCAATTCCCGTCATCAGCTCTTTTTTTATACCTAAAATAAGGCATTCTTAAATTTCGTGTCATCTTTCGTGTCATCTTTCGTGTCATCTAACTATAGCTTGTCCAAAAATTCTTTCTTCCACTTCTTATCATCTACCCAGTATGCCGGACAAGTTTTTCCAGTTACATCAAAGTGCCGGATAACGTGTGCCTTGTCGATGTTATATTTCTTCATCAGCTTGCGAGTAAGTGTAAGCGCGTTCTGAATCGTCGCTGCTGACGCTCCAGATTTTCCGTCTCTTACGGTATCACACAATTCAATGTTGATTGAGTTGGCATTGGTGCAAAGTCCATACTTCTTGCCACCGCCTGTCTTTCCACAGTTCGGATATTTTTTCCCACCAACGGACCAAGCAATGTTTTTAAGTGGCACTGACTTCGTGTAGGAATCATCATCGACGAAATAATGTGCGCTGGCTTTTACCACATTATTATGGAAGTATTTCGCATTCGCTTCATCTGTATCGCCGTCGTTGGCGGTGTAATGGATAACGATGTACTTGATGGATTTTAAACTTCTCTTATCTCCATAGTTTTTCGGATTCGCAAACAACTGCTTTGCAATTGCTTTGATTGCTTTTGTAACTGCCATGCTATTCCTCCTTAACTTCCGGGATGCCGGCTACACTGGTGAGCAGCGATACCAAGCCTGCAACGATCGATGCAGATACTACCATCTTCCAGTCTACTGCAGACACGACTGCACTTGTTCCGATAACAGCAATAGCTGTCTGCGCCATAGTCTTCACTGCTCTGACTGCTGCGGCCTTTGCCCATTTCTGCGTGTTTACTGATACTTTGAATACACAATTTTTTGGCATATTAGTCTCCTTCCTGTGGCTCTGTTGGTAGAGCCATCAATGCGTTATATAGTTGTGTTCCTACTCCGTTACCATGAAGCGCATGATACTGCTGGTACTCATCCTCTAAGGACTGTTTAACATATACCGAGCAATACCCCAGATCATCATGGTATTTTTTGTACAGGCGTATGAGGTCGGCACGGAGCAACGCCCTGACCCCTTTGCGAGTAGCAATTACCTGTCTATACAGGAATAAAATTGCGCCTGCAAAAGCAGTTATTAACTGCCAGTTGTCTGATATGAATTTGATCATTCGGTGCACTCCTTAATATTTATGATTAAAGTATACTCCCTATTCTTTGACTATTTGTACCAAATAAGGGACACCCGAAGATGTCCCTTAAGCTTGCTACTTAATATTCCAATTCACTGTCTTCTCCATATCCATCAGATATGCAATACAGTTTTCTTTCTTTTCGATTGATTACCAGATAGATTGCACAATCATTAATCCAGTTTACATACGACGGATGCCCAAATATGGCACGCGTACTAACCGCATATATATCATTTCCGAATTTGTTAACACCTGATGAATGGATATGTCCATGTACATTTGCGATGATGATATTACTCTTGTTGTCAGTAAAATCATAACTAACACTACTCTCAAAATCTTTGGTAGTACATTCACAGGTGCCTGCGGTACCTTCCTTGAAAGCATTTAAAATTTCTACCATCGAATCTCCACCATGTTCCGGAGTTACTCCGGCTCTCTGATTATTCGCAAATTCATATTCAAACAGATCATTGCTGATTGGGTGATGCGAAAATAAAATCACTTGCCAACCCGCTTCCTGAAACTTCAAATGGTCTGCAACAAATTGTAATTGCGACTGGCTGAATCCTGTAATGTGTTGCCCTGCATAGTTTAGACTATTATTATCTTCATCTAACACTTGCGGAATATCTATCGTATTCAGCATAAATACACGGATCTTTTTATTCGGTATATCATAATATCCATATGTTTTCTGAATATTATCAGCGTCCCTTTGCGTTTTATCCTGGTCAATATCCGATAAGATTGCAAATCGCTCCTCATCGTTTACCACTCCATTTTTCACATCAAGATACATCGTGTTATCATCGTGATTTCCTTTTATGACAAACCTTGGCGCATCCGTTCTTGTTCTTTTCATCAGTGATCCCAGATACTTCAATGAAGCCGAAGCGGTTTCTTTATCCGTATTCTTATTATTGTCCAGATAATCTCCTCCAAAAACAAGCATATCAACCTTGCACTCTTTGCTTATAGAATTATATCTGCTCAAATATTTCTGGATTTTCGTACTGTTCTGTTGCAAATAATCTTCGTTTTTTCCACATGTAATATGCAAATCAGTCTGAAATGCAATAAGTGCTGTATTTGAATCACTTGCATTTTTTATAGATGCAATAGTTGTTTTCAGTTCTGTATTTTCCTCTGTAGAAAGCTGCACATCCAACAAATTCGCATCCGCTTCATTTCCATATTTTGCAGCAATCTGATCCAGCAAATTCGTAATCTGATTATCACATAAAGCTATGCTTACATCATTTGAAGATATGTTTTCCGGTTCGTATACAAGGCATCTGTAGTAAACACCTTTCTCCGGTTTAAACGCAGCATCAGCCGTATACCAACTACTTGCTTTCAACCAAGTATATTTTCCTGTCTCATCGTCATATGTATACGAATAATAACTATGTAATGCCGTAGATGGAATATTGGCAACAAATACCATTCCATCCTTTTGCACCTTTTTGTACTCCACACTTCTTGTAAAGATCAGGCTTCCATCATTTATATCCTCTCCATTTTCCCAAGATATCTCTCCATTTTCAAACTGTCCAAAAAATTCTGTGTCATAATTGAACAAAATATTTGTGTTCATTTCCATACTGCCAACAGTAGATATCAACCCGGATATTGAATTTTTGTTAGAGCGAATTTCCTTTTCTAATCGTGGAATATCATTTATATAATTTTCCAAATTAGATACCGACTTTAATAATCCAATAATTGGATTGGGATCTGCTTTCGCACATAACGAAAACACCGCAATTTTATCGTCATCCCATACAGTATAATTTTGCTCTCTGACTAATATACAAAATATTCTATCCCCTGCAATAGTGAATGTTGATGCTGTCATCCATCCATCTGGGTCCGATTCATCTAGTATAAACGTTTTTAATTAACTCGACTAAA
>URYB01000041.1 GCA_900552085.1 uncultured Lachnobacterium sp. | reverse complement strand
TGGATGACAACTATGATACATACAATATTAATGCAGATGATGCCGCATGTGCGATCGCGCGTGCCGTATCTGCGGAAAAGCTCGCTTTTCTTACGGATATCGAAGGCGTATACAAAGATCCAGAAGACAAGTCTACACTGATTTCTGAGCTGACTGTTTCCGAGGCAAGAAAGCTGATCACAGATGGATTTATTGGTGGCGGAATGCTTCCTAAATTAAACAACTGTATTGATGCAATTGAAAATGGCGTATCCCGCGTACATATTTTAGATGGAAGAATCGCACACTGTCTGCTTCTTGAAATCTTTACCAATAAGGGAATCGGTACAGCAATTCTCGGAGATGGAGAGGGCCGTTTTTACAACGAACAGGCATAAAAACTTGAGATGTAGGGGCAATGCATCTTTGATGCACTACAATCATCAGCCCATTTGCTGAAAGCAAATTTTGTATGGGCGGATGTTCGAATGAAAGAGGATAAGGAAATGAACAAACAGGAATATATCAATACCGCAGAGCAGGAGCTTCTGCATACATATAATCGTTTTTCGCTGGTGTTAGATCATGGAGAGGGCGTTCATCTTTATGATACAGACGGAAAGGAATATCTCGATTTTGCAGCGGGTATCGCCGTATGTGCACTCGGATATGGAAATAAGGAATACAATGATGCATTGAAAGCACAGATCGATAAGCTGCTTCATACATCCAATCTGTATTACAATGTTCCAACGATTGAGGCTGCAAAGAAAGCGCTTGCAGCAAGTCAGATGGATCGTATCTTTTTTACCAACAGTGGAACAGAGGCAATTGAAGGTGCAATCAAAGCTGCAAAGAAATATGCATATACCAGAGATGGTCATGCAGGACATGAGATTATCGCGATGAAGCACTCCTTCCATGGAAGAAGTATCGGCGCACTTTCTGTGACAGGTAATGCACATTATCAGGAGCCATTTGAGCCATTGATGCCGGGTGTGAAATTTGCAGAATTCAACAATCTCGAAAGTGTAAAAGAACTTGTGACAGACAAGACCTGTGCAATCTTAATGGAGACCATTCAGGGTGAGGGCGGAATTTATCCGGCTGAGCAGGCATTTATCGAAGGCATACGCAAACTTTGTGATGAAAACGATATTCTTCTGATCCTCGATGAAATTCAGTGTGGAATGGGACGCAGCGGCAAGATGTTCGCATGGCAGAATTACGGCGTGAAGCCGGATATTATGACCTGTGCAAAAGCTCTTGGCTGTGGTGTTCCGGTCGGTGCATTTTTCATGACACAGAAGGTGGCAGACAAGTCACTGACACCTGGCGATCACGGAACAACATACGGTGGAAATCCATTTGTTGGAGCGGCTGTATCTACCGTGTTTGATCTGTTTGAAAAGCAGAAGGTACTTGACAATGTCAATACCGTAGCACCATATCTGGAGCAGAAATTAGATGAACTTGTGGCAAAATATGATTTCCTTACCGCAAGAAGAGGAAAAGGTCTCATGCAGGGACTGGTATGTACCCTTCCGGTTGGACAGGTTTCTGCAAAAGCTTTGGAGCAGGGCTTGATTGTAATCACTGCCGGAGCTGATGTACTTCGTTTTGTTCCACCGCTTGTGATCGAAAAGCAGCATGTGGATGAAATGATTGAAAAACTGGAAAAAGCACTTCTTGCCGTAAAAGAGGCATAAAAGCAGAGATTTTTCATTTGCCAGCGAAATATACTTGTAATAAATGTAAAAAGTCGTTAAAATAGAGGATGCATTGAGACTCCTTTCTGATTAAGGAAAGGAAAAATATGAGATATATTGGCAGAAAGTGTTTGATGATCCTGATGTGTATGGGAATCCTTACCGGATGTGGATCTGGACGGGGAACCGATGTTTATCTGGAGAAAGAGAGCCAGCAGGAGATCTGTGATACGCAGCAGCCGGTCGACGGGACGTCGGAAACGGAGACGGTGGTTACCGTGTATGTATGTGGCGCGGTCCGGCATCCGGGCGTCTATACATTAGAGGACGGGCTTCGGATTGCAGATGCAATAGAGGCAGCGGGTGGATTTAAAAAGTCCGCCAGCAAGAATGCCTGGAATCTTGCCGAGAAACTTACCGATGGAAGTATGTACAGCATCCCGACGAAAGAGGAAGCGGACGCTGTCAAATCCACGGAGAGTGGGGACGGGCATTCTTCACAGGTGCAGGATGGAAAAGTCCACATCAACACAGCGGGAATTGAGGAACTTATGAAGCTTCCCGGTGTCGGACAGGCGCGCGCGGAAGCGATTATTTCTTATAGGGAGGAACACGGAGCATTTGTTTCTCCGGAAGATATTATGAAAGTTTCGGGAATTAAGACGGCACTTTTTGAAAAAATGAAAGACAATATAGCAGTTGATTGAGGTGTAATATGGCAAAGAAAGTTCTCGTAGTTGACGATGAGAAGTTAATTGTAAAAGGAATCCGTTTCAGTTTGTTACAGGATGGAATGGAAGTGGACTGTGCATACGATGGAGAGGAAGCACTGGCTATGGCCAAGGCGAACGAGTATGATATGATTCTTCTGGATATCATGCTTCCAAAGATGGATGGATTCGAAGTATGTCAGGCGATACGTGAATTTTCCGATATGCCGATTGTTATGCTGACTGCAAAGGGCGATGATATGGACAAGATTCTCGGACTTGAGTACGGTGCGGATGACTATATCACAAAGCCATTTAATATTCTGGAAGTTAAGGCACGCATCAAGGCAATTATGCGCCGGACTTCCGGTAACAAAGAGAAGAAAGTAAACAGTTCAGAAATTAACAAGGGTGATTTGCGACTGGATATGGACAGCCGCAGACTCTTTATCCTTGGACGGGAAGTGAATCTGACAGCCAAAGAGTTCGATTTACTGGAACTTCTGGTAAAGAACGAAAATAAGGTATACAGCAGAGATGATCTGCTTGGACTTGTATGGGGAAAAGATTATCCGGGTGATGTCCGGACAGTGGATGTACATGTGCGTCGTCTGCGTGAGAAGATCGAAGCAAATCCAAGTGAGCCAAAGTATGTGCATACCAAGTGGGGTGTTGGATACTACTATAATCAGAAGTAGAAAGGGTTTCCCATGCGAAAGAATAAACAGTTACTTTCTTTTTTTAAAAGTTTAAAATTTCGATTGATTCTTTTCATTCTTGTTCTCGCGATTGTACCGAGCCTTATTCTGGCAGCCGGACTTTTAAATTCTTATGAGTCCAGGGCGGTATCCATTCGCGAGAGTGAGATTCTAAGTCAGGCCAAGATTCTGGCCAACCAGATAGCAACCAGTAATTATATGAATATGGATGAACCGGTAGAATCCAGTACGATTCAGGCGCAGATTGATATGCTTACAACAATCTACGATGGGCGTGTGATCATTGTGGACCGTAATTTCCGTGTGTATTGTGATACCTACAATCTTGATGATCATAAGATGATTATTGCGGAGGAAGTGATCCGCAGTTTCCGGGGAGAGGACATTACACACTATGATTCGGAGAATCATTATATTGAGATGACGATTCCAATCAGTAATCCGAATGACAGCAGTGACAAGATCCTTGGTGTAATGCTTATCAGCGTATCTACGGATAATATCCAGATTAATCAGGGCTACCTGCGTCAGATCGCAACGATCATTGTCGTAATCGTAGCAGTTGCAATGGTATTCTTTGGAGTACTTATGGTGTTGCATTTCCTGAAGCCTTTTGCAAAGATCTCGGAAGGAATCGGTGCGATCAAGGAAGGATATGGAGATGATTGCCTTCAGGTAAACAATTACACGGAGACGGCACAGATCTGTGATCGCTTTAATCAGATGCTTGGCCGGATGAAAGTCATGGACGATTCCCGGCAGGAATTTGTATCAAATGTGTCCCATGAATTAAAGACACCAATGACATCCATGAAAGTATTGGCAGATTCCATCAACACGATGCCGGATGCGCCTGTAGAGCTGTATCAGGAGTTTATGGAAGATATTACCAACGAGATCGAGCGTGAGACAAAGATTATCAACGACCTGCTTTCTCTTGTAAAAATGGACAAGTCTGCAGCGGATTTGAATGTTACGACAGTCAATGTCAATGAACTGTTAGAACAGATCTTAAAGCGTTTGCAGCCGATTGCGGATAAGCAGAAAGTAGAGCTGGTGCTTGAAAGTTTCCGTCCGGTTACGGCGGAGGTTGATGAGGTGAAAATCACACTTGCGATTACCAACCTTGTGGAGAATGCCATCAAATACAACCGTAACGATGGGGAAGGCTGGGTACATGTTTCCCTCAATGCGGATCATCAGTATTTTTACCTGAAAGTAGAGGATTCCGGAATTGGTATACCGGAAGAATCCTTAGAACATATTTATGAAAGATTCTATCGTGTGGATAAGTCACATTCCCGTGAAATTGGTGGAACGGGTCTTGGACTTGCCATCACACGTAATTCTATTTTGATGCACAGGGGTGCAATCAAAGTACATTCGGTATTGGGCGAGGGAACCACATTTGATGTGCGTATTCCTTTGAACTATATTGCGTAGGAGAGGCTTATGAGAAAGAAAATATGTGCAATACTCCTGCTGTGTGTATCTCTGCTTGCGTTGCTGAGCGCATGCGGTAAGGAGAAAAAGGCCGGTGAGTATCAGGTGTTTTATCTGAATGCAGATGTTACCAGAATCGTGCCGGAGAAAATTGAATTAAAATCCTCACAGGAGGATGACAAGATCCAGGAACTTCTGAAAGATTTAAAAAAGCAGCCGAACGATACTTCATTGCGACAGACCATTCCGGATAAGGTAAAGGTACTTGGCGTGAGTACTGCTACGTACCAGATTACGGTTGATTTCAGCAAAGAGTATTATGATATGAGTCCGACGGAGGAAGTGCTGACACGGGCAGCCATCGTAAAGACGCTGCTACAGATCAAGAAATATCCGTATGTCATGTTTACGGTGGAGTCGGAGCCGCTTGTCAACAGCAGTAAGAATGCGGTGGGTTCCATGAGTGAAGACAGCTTTGTGGAAAATCCAGGAGAACAGATCAATTCCAGCCAGAAGACAACGCTGACGCTTTATTTTTCGAGCAAGGATGGAACGAAGCTTGTTTCGGAAACCCGTGAGGTTCATTACAGTTCCAATATTTCTCTTGAGAAACTTGTCATGGAACAGTTGATGGAAGGACCAAAGACGAAGAAGAAGCTGGCAACTATTCCGACCGGAACCAAGCTGATTACCATAACGGTTGTGGATGGTGTCTGCTATGTCAATATGGATGAGACATTCCTGAATCAGAATCAGGAAATTTCCGAACAGGTCGTATTGTATTCGATCGTAGATTCATTGACGGAATTGCCAAGTGTTGATAAAGTGCAGATTTCCATCAATGGTGACACGAGTGGAAAATGCCGGTATACGTATGATCTGTCACCGATGTACAAAGAAGATATGAGTATTGTAGAGAATGGACAGGAAGAGGTGGATTCTACACAGTGAGTAAAAGACCGGTTCTTTTGCTTGCAGCAATGTTTTGCGTGGGAATCCTGTCTGGAGAAGTAAAAGCAGCTATTGTACTTGCGGGATTTTTACTTATCTATGCAAAACCATGGAAAGAAAAGGGGATACGAAAGGCGGTGTTTGCGGCAGGCCTTCCCCTTTTGTTCTTTCTCGGCATGTTTTGTATGTGCCGGGAGAGCACATTTCGCCAGAATTATCTGGACAGGATGCAGGATGAGCAACAGGTTCGTCTTGCAGGGAGAGTTACGCGTATCGAAGAAAAAACGCGTTGTTTTTATTATTATCTAACGGACTGTACGATCAGTCTGTCTGAACAACATATGCAGACAAATGATGTGATTGCATATGTTTCTTCCGATGAATATTCGATCGGGCAAATCCTTACCGTAGAGGGAACAATTTCATTATTTGATGTTGCAACGAACGAGGGAGCTTTCGATGCAAGACAGTTTTACCGAAGCCAGAAAATTGATTTTGGTATCTGGGTGGAACGTGTGATTGCGGTGCGTGGAAAACCGGACAGGTATCGTATGTTTTTAGAGAACATCCGGCAGCGTCTGAAGAATAATATAGGAAGTTGCATGAAGGATGGTGGTGTCCTTTCTGCGATGATTCTCGGTGAAAAAAGCGGGTTGGATGCAGAAGTGAAAAGCCTGTATCAGAAAGCCGGAATTTCACATATTCTTGCAATTTCCGGGTTACATGTTTCGTTTCTTGGTATGGGGCTGTATCGGATTCTGCGCCATCGGCTGCGGCGTACCTATTGGATGTCTGCCACAATCACAGCGGCTGTGATGCTTTCGTATGCGATCATGACGGGGAACGGTGTGTCAACGCTCCGGGCGGTAGGCATGCTTTGTATTTATCTTATCGCGGATATTTTGGGACAAAATTATGATATGCTCAGTGCATTGGGAGCCATGATTCTCGTATTATTGTGGAAAAATCCGTTTCTGATTGGTTACAGCGGATTTGTTTTTTCTGTAGCTGCGGTGCTGGGAGTAGGCGCCGGACAGGAAGTTATCCTTAAATATGCAAAGGTTTGCGCAGGAAAACAAAAGGAGGATACACAAGCAGAAAACGTCCTGAAACAAAAGTGGAAAGAGCAGAGAGAAGGACTGTGGATCAGTCTGTCCATCCAGCTTTTTACCCTTCCGCTTGTGGCATATCATTATTATGAGATACCCGTCTATGCGATGATTTTAAACCTGTTTGTTCTGGCACTCGTAAAGTATCTGATGGAACTGGGCGTTTTGGGGGCAGTCAGCGGACTGCTGTCCTGTGGGATTGCAAAATGGATTTTTGTGCCATGCGGATGGATTCTGTGGGGATATGAGAAACTGTGCCGGTTATTTGTCGGATTTCCCGGGGCACAGTATATTACCGGAAAGCCGGACATGTGGCAGATGATTATATATTATACAGGGCTTGCAGTCATTCTGTTTATGCTGTATCGAAAAGTGCAATTAGCAGAAGGCATATGCAAAAGAAAAAAACAAAGGCTGACAGGGGCTGCATATATTTTTGTGCCGCTTGCGATGTTGTTTCTTGTGCTGATATGGCCGCAGAAGAAGAGTTTTGAGATTGATTTTCTGGATGTAGGGCAGGGCGATGGCATTTATCTGTGTACGGGCGATGGTGTGGCAACGTTCGTGGATGGTGGCAGCACCGATGTAAAAAATGTAGGGCAATATCGCATTCTTCCGTTTCTGAAAGCAAAGGGCGTTCGCAAAATCTCCTGCTGGTTCGTCAGTCATACGGATGCGGATCATATTTCCGGTCTTGAGGAAGTGCTTGCATCCGGTTATCCGGTGGAACGGTTACTATTTGCAGAGGCGGTAAAGGGCAAAGAGAAAACAAAAAGTTTGGCAAAGCTGGCAGAAAAAGCAGGGACGGTCGTGCAATACATGGAAGCAGATGAAACTTTATACAGTAAAAATGCAGCCATTCGATGTCTCTATCCGCAGGCAATGGTGCAAAGCGAGGATATCAATGAGCAATGTCTGGTGTTTTGCTATGAAGAAGGTGACGTGAAAGCATTGTTTGCCGGAGATATTTCATCAGAGATTGAAAAGAAAATTCTGGAGAGGAAACGCATAGAACATGTACAGATTTATAAAGCAAATCACCATGGCTCGCGCTTTTCGAACGGAGAGGAATGGATGCAGGTGCTGCATCCGCAGATTACGGTTGCATCGGCGGGAAAGAATAACCGGTATGGACATCCGAGTGTGGAGGCTTGTGACCGCATCCGGGCGAGTGGAGGGACTTTTTACTGTACGACAGAATATGGAAGGATTCGTGTGCGCATCGTGGATGGAAAACTGGTCTGCGATGGTTATGTTACGGCACCTTGACAGCTTGCAATTTTGTAACTGTTTATTATATAATCATTGCATGAAAACAATTGATAACGACATTAAAACAGGACAATTAAAACAGGTATATCTGCTCTACGGAGAGGAGCAGTATCTGATCCGCCAGTATCGTGACAAGTTAAAGAAAGCGATGGTGGCAGAGGATGATACGATGAATTTTTCTTCTTTTGAGGGCAATGATATCAATCAGAAGGAAATTATCGATCTGGCAGAGACTCTGCCATTTTTTGCAGACCGTCGGATGATTCTGATCGAGGACAGCGGTCTGTTCAAAAAGAGCGCGGAGGAACTGGCGGATTATATGGCATCCGTTCCGGAGACAACCTGCTTTGTATTTGTGGAAAAGGAAGTAGATAAAAAGACAAAAATGTACAAAGCGGTCAACAAAATCGGAAGTGTTGTGGAATTCAAACGACAGACGGATGAGACATTGGCGCGTTGGATCAATGGCCGCATCCGCAGGAACGGAAAAAATATTACAGGGGATGCCTATGCGCTGTTCATTCAGAAAACAGGAACGGATATGGAGAACATAGACAAGGAATTAGAAAAGCTGCTCTGTTATACCCTGGACAAAGAATACATTGATGTGACAGATGTGGAAGCTGTCACAACGGAACAGACGGAGAATAAAATCTTTGATATGGTGGATGCGGTTGCAGCGCATCAGCAGAAACGTGCGCTTGATTTGTATTATGATCTTCTGGCGCTGAAAGAAGCACCGATGCGTATCCTTTATCTGATCTCCAATCAGTTTCAGCGGCTTATGATCGTAAAGTCCATGTCCAATCAGGGATTTGCCAACAAAGAAATTGCGTCCAAAGCCGGATGCCCGGAGTGGGCGGTCCGCAAATATCAGGCACAGTGCCGGTCGTTTACGTTAGAACAGTTGAAACAGGCGATAAAGGATGGGGTAGAGTATGAGACTGCGGTAAAAACCGGACATATGAATGACCAGATGGCGGTGGAATTATTTATTGTTGCATATAGCAGAAAGAATTAATTGTTTATAACGATTCAGATTTCAAAAGAATTTTCTATACAAAAAAAGCACTCAGCATGACGGTACTGAGTGCTTTTATATTTATAGGGTGATTATAGTTAAAACAAATTAAGCAACACCGTTTACTAATTTTGCTAAACGGGAAACTTTACGAGCTGCATTGTTCTTGTGGTAAATTCCCTTAGAGCATGCGCTCTCGATAACGGAAGAAGCATTCTTGAATGCAGCTTCTGCAGCAGCCTTATCGTTTGCAGCAACAGCAGCCTCTACCTTCTTGATTGCTGTCTTAACTTCTGAACGAACAGCCTTATTCTTTGCAGTCTTTGTCTGAGTAACTAAAATTCTCTTCTTAGCAGATTTAATGTTAGCCAATCTGTACACCTCCAAATTCAAATATAATTGTTTTAAGTAATGTTAATAACAAATATTATGCGGTGAAACAGACACGGACGCTCCATCGCAAACATACTAGAATATAATATGCCAACCTTGTCTTGCTGTCAATACATATTCTGAAAAAAATTGGGAAAAATTACGTTATATTTGGAAACAGACAGGCAATATCTGCTTATCTTGATAAAAGGAGGGAATGTGCATTGATGGAAAGTTATCCGATTCGTACCGATCTGGCATTGGAATCGCAGGAGCGTTTGAAAAAGGACAAAGGAAATGTAAGGGGAATCCGCTTTCTCGAAGAAAAAAAGAAAAATGGAATTGTGGTCAGTACGGTTGTTATTGATACGGAAAATGCAGCAAAAGCCATGGGGCGGCCGAAAGGAACGTATGTGACGATTGAGGCATCGGAGATGATCGAGGAAGATGCCGGATATCACAGGGATATTTCGATGGAACTGGCGCAGATTTTACGCAATATGCTTCCGAAAAGTAAATTTCCAAAAACAAGTGAAAATATGGAAACGGGAATTGATGTCTCCGTGCTTGTGGTGGGACTGGGAAACAGGGAAGTGACGCCGGATGCATTGGGGCCGAAGGTTATCGACAATATGTTTATTACACGCCATATTATGAAGGAATTTGGCCGCTATGCTTTTTCGGATGAAAATGTCAGCAGAATCAGCGGAATCGTACCGGGGGTAATGGCACAGACAGGTATGGAATGTGTAGAAATCCTGAAGGGAATCGTAAAGGAGACACAGCCGGAACTGATCATTACAGTGGATGCGCTGGCGGCGCGAAATGTCAAACGCCTCGGAAGAACCATTCAGCTGACGGATACAGGAATCACACCGGGAAGCGGAATTGGAAATCACAGAAATGCACTGAATGAACAAAGCCTTGGACTTCCGGTTATATCACTTGGAGTACCAACGGTTGTCAATGCGGCCACGATCGTTGCTGATGCAATGAGCGAACTGATTGAAGCGGAGGCATCATCCTGTCAGGATCTGGAAAAACTCGATGAGCAGCAGAGGCAGGAACTGGCACATGGGCTTTTGTCACCGAAATTAAATGAACTCTTTGTCACGCCAAAGAATATCGATGAATCGATTAAGCAGCTGAGCTTCCTTCTGTCGGAAGGACTCAATATCGCATTGCTGGGGAATAAGGAGGAAAATGCAGGCATATAATTTTTCGAGGTGGTGATAATTTGCGAAAGTCCAGAGCGCGGGGAAGACAGTGCATTCTGTTTTGTATCGTTATAATAAGTATTTCTCTGATTGGAAGTTTCCTCTGCCGGCATGCAGATGGAATGTTAGAAAGCATGGGGCAGAATCTGTCAATAAAATTTTATAATGGAGTTCTAAATATTTATGCCCCGGCGCTGATCAGCTCTCAAAAGGAGGGGGTGCCGGGAATGTATCGGGATGTGACGGCCAGTGTTTATCCGGCGATCGCATATAACGAAGAAGTATTGTGGTATGAGTCGCAGGCAGAGGGGGTGCTTGCCTGCGAGAGTCTTGCGGCACAGGAAAATGAACAGGCAAAACAGATACTTACGGAAAATCAGAAGGCGATAGATAATGAAAAAACTACACAGGCAGATGCTGAAAAAAAGCAGGAGGATGTTTCGCAAACCGCAAAAGTGGACGAGACTGGAAAAAAGAATAAGGAAAAGAAAGAAAAAGACAAGGGAAAGAAAGAAAAAATCAATCGTAAAAAATTACAGGATTTTGATTATCTGCGTCAGACATTTTACCAGGTGGATAATACGACAACAATTAGCAAAGATCAGTTAAATGCCGATGCACTGCTTTCGGAAAATATGAAAATTGATACCAGTGGCGATGGCCCGCAGATTTTGATTTATCATACGCATTCCCAGGAAGGATATAAAGACTCTAAGGCGGGAGATGCAAAGACTTCCGTGATCGGTGTGGGGGACCGGCTGACGGAACTGCTCGAAGAAAAAGGGTTTAAGGTATTGCATCATAAAGGAAAGTATGATATTGGAAACCGGGACCGGGCGTATTCTGTGGCGGCACCGAATTTGCAGAAAATTCTTGAGGAAAATCCTTCGATTCAGGTGGTGATCGATCTACATAGGGATGGGGTGGCGGAAAGCACACATCTTGTAACGGAGCAAAATGGAAAAAAGATGGCACAGATCATGTTCTTTAATGGACTGAGCCGGACAACAGCCACAGGTGATATTGCTTATCTGAAAAATCCGTATATTGCGGATAATCTGGCTTTTTCTTTTCAGATGCAGCTTGCGGCGGCAGAGTATTATCCGGACTTTACGCGGCGTATTTATCTGAAGGGGTATCGCTATAATATGCATTTTTGTCCGAAATCACTTCTGGTTGAAGTGGGGGCACAGACCAATACGTATGAAGAGGCGGAAAATGCGATGGAACCGCTTGCAGATATCCTTGCAAAAGTGTTGAAATCAGACGACTAAACAGCTTATAATAGATGTATATTTAAGTGGTCTGATATTCAACTGCAAAGGGGCAAAAGAGATGGAAACAGAAAAACTGATCAGGGAAGCATTTCAGGCGCGGCGTATGGCGTATACGCCGTATTCGCATTTTCAGGTGGGAGCGGCGCTGTTGACGAAAGAAGGCCGTATTTACAGAGGCTGTAATATTGAAAATGCGGCATATACACCGACGAACTGTGCGGAGCGTACCGCGTTTTTTAAAGCGATCAGTGAAGGTGAACGCAATTTTGCGGCGATAGCTATTGTTGGAGGCGCGGAGGATGCCAGTTCGCTGGATTACTGCGCGCCATGCGGTGTCTGTCGGCAGGTAATGATGGAATTTTGTGATCCGGCTGCATTTACCATTATTCTGGCAAAATCGGAGCAGGAATATTGCATATATAAACTGGAAGAGTTATTCCCGATGGGATTTGGACCAAAGAATCTGGAGGAAAACATATGATGAATCGTTTTATCGCATACAATATGCCGAAAATTGAGCTGCACTGTCATCTGGATGGTTCGATGAGTGTGGAACTGACACAGAAGCTGCTTGCCGATATGGGAGAAGAATATACAAAGGAAGAATTACAGGAGGCTTTGACGGCACCGATGGACTGTCCGTCTCTTGCGGATTATCTGAAACGGTTTGATCTGCCGATTCGCTGTCTGCAGACAAAAGAAGGACTTCGCGCCGCGGCGGAAGAGCTTGCACTGCGTGCGGCAAAGGAGCAGGTAAAATATCTGGAAGTAAGATTTGCACCATCGTTTTCAACGCAGCAGGGACTGAAAATTACAGAGATTATCGAGAGTGTCAATGAAGGCTTGAAGTCGGCTGAAGCGAAGCGCGATATCCATACGGGAATCCTGGTGTGTGCGATGCGAAATCTTGATCAGGAGACAAATCTTTCGATGCTGAAAGAGGCAAGAGAACTTCTCGGAGCAGGTGTCGTCGGATGTGATCTCGCAGGAGATGAGAAGGCGTATCCGACATCCGAATTTCATGAGCTGTTTGCGTGGGCAAGAAAGAACGCGATGCCGTTTACCATTCATTCGGGAGAGTGTGGCAGTGCACTCAACATTCAGACGGCGATTGAGTACGGAGCAGGAAGAATCGGACATGGTATCGCAATGAAGGATGATCCAAAGCTGATGAAGCTTTGCGCGGATAAGAAGATTCGAGTGGAGCTTTGTC